>JAJYTL010000015.1 GCA_021793055.1 Pseudomonadota bacterium | reverse complement strand
TTTCTGCTCTACGTGCCCTTCGTCATCATCGACATGGTGGTGGCCTCGATCCTGATGTCGATGGGCATGATGATGATCCCGCCCGTTATGGTCTCGCTCCCCTTCAAGCTGATCTTCTTCGTCCTGGTCAACGGCTGGGGCCTGGTCGCGAGCTCGTTGGTGCGGAGCTTCGGCGCCGGTTAGCGCGGAACCCCGCAAAGCGGGACCGCTTTTCGCACCGGATCGGGCTGAAAGTGACCGGAACCGCGCGCGGATATGATATCGGCGCCATTCGACCCAAGATCATCGTGCGCGGGCGCGGTGCCCGACCGCCGCGAGGGAGACCCGCCGTTCCGCCCGACACCGGCAAGCCCGCGACCTTTCGGGTGTTCCGCGCCGATGAGGCGAACGGCCAGCATGCGATCTGGTCTTGGCCGCGTCGCCGAGGGCCGGCGTCGCATCGCCCGGCGCCGGGCGCTGGCTGCTTCGCCGCCGGCCGATCAGCCGGCAGTTTCCGGCGCCGCCTGGTAATGGGCGAGGAAGGATTGTAGCTGATCGAGGTTGGCGATGAAGGTCGAGGACGGCAGGGTGCCCGCGCCGCCGATCTTCTCGGTCACCGCGCGGAAGGGCTCGGCCTGCGGCGTGCCGACAAGGCGCGGCGCGTATTGCGCGCGCAGCCGGTTCAAGGCGGTGTTGTTTCCCGACATCACGAGCGCCACCGCGAGGCGCAGGACATCGAGCCGCTCGGTGGCGCTGAGCGGCGCCTGGTCGGCGTAGCGCTGGCCGAGAATCTGGCTGAGGGTCGCCGCTTCCTCGGGCCATTTTCGCGCCCGCCAGTAGATGCCGGCGCGCAGCGCCGCGGCGGTGGCGTCGGTGGCGCCGGCCAAAGCCTGGATGGCGTCGTCGTAGCGCCCGAGCTCGATCAGGGCCGCGACCTTAAGGTTGCGGCGCGTTTCCGTCAGGGCTTCGGGCAGGGACGGGGTGGCGCTATCCTTAAGCGCGCCGAGCGTCATCTTGGGCTGCTGGTCGAGCAGATAGACCTTGCCGAGCTGAACGCCGACGCGCGCCTTTTCCGTACCGGGGCTCAGGCGATAGGTCATCTGGTAACGCAACAGGTCTTCCGCCTGGCTCAATAGATCGACGCTGACCAAGCGGCGCGCCAAATGACGAACGACGGTATCGCCCTCGGGCGTGTTTGGCGTCAGGTCGCGAAAGTCGTAGAACAGCCCGATCGCCTTCAGCGCCGAAAGCTGCTTCGCGCCGCCTTTGAGGAAGAGCTGCAGGAAGACCAGATGCATTCGGCTGTCGATTTCGGCGGTGTGGGGAAACTTCGGGAAATAATTCACCACCGTGCGCCAGGTGGTGAGAGCCTTGCGGTAGCGATGCTGATCGAGGTAGAGGCCGCCAAGAACCCGCAATAGGCGGTCCTCGAAGAAGCCGCCGCGCCAAACGAAGCGGAGCGCGTCCAGTCGCTTGATCGCCTCCGCGGCAGTCATCTGATTCGCCTTCAGCGCGATCTCCGTCAGGGCCAATCGGCCGCGCACGCGGATGCCAATCCGATCCGAGGACACCGCCTTGTGGTAATAACCCCTCGCCTCGGCGATCTTGCCGACCTCTTGTGCCGCGACCCCGCTCAGGTAATTCGAGTCCGCCCGGGTGGCGGGTTCGGGATGCTCGGTGCGGAGAAGAATGAGCGTCTTCTGGGCCTCTGCCGGGTCACCCGTGTCGAGCTCGGCATGGGCGATCGCCAATTCGAAGCGTGCGCGGATCGTCGACGGATAGGCCGCCAGGATGACATGGCCCCGCTTCAGGTTGCCAAGCGCGCTCTTCCAGTCACGCTCGGCGGCCTCGCAGGCGCCGAGCCACAGCGCCGCCTCGGGCTGTTGCGCGAGACCGGGCTTCGCGAACTCGCGCGCAGCCTCCTTGAAGCGCCGGAGGCCGAACAGAACGGCGCCGTGAAGAAGTTGAAAGCGCGGCCGTGTCGCCTCGATTGGCGCCCGCGCCACCAGACGATCCAGAACGCCCTCCGCTTCCGCGTAGAGTCCGTTGGCGAAGAAGAACTCGGCCAAAGCGTAGCGCGCTTCGGTCAAGCCGCCCGCCGGCGCCTCGACAAGGGTGAATTGCAGCTTCTGCTTCGTCGCCTCGAAATGCTCAGGCGGTCCGGCCCAGCGCGGGCCGAAGTGAAGCAAGACGTCGGGGAGCGTCGGGCCGGCGTGGAAGCCGAGCGGTGCCGTGGAAAGCAGAAGGCCGCCGGTTGCCCGCACGGCGACGCCCGTCGGCGAGGCGGTGACGTCGATCTTGTCGCTCGCCCTTGTCATCGCCAGCCCCTGCGGTGCGCCGAGGAGCGAAAACTGGGCGAAGTGCCTGGGCGCGGCGAGACCGAGGCCGGGCTTGCCGACGGTGACGACGGTCAGCCGGTCGCCGACGGCGGGATCGGCCAGGGTGAGGATTTGGCCGGCCTCGGGAACGGCGAAAAAGATCTGCGGCGCCGGCACGGCGCGAGGCTGGATTTCGACCGGGATCGAGACCGGCGGCGTGGCGGTCGCGGCGGGCACCAGGTCGATCCGCCAGGTTGTGTCGGTGCCTTCGACCGCGGCGGTCCAGGCCGGCGCGACGCGCATGCGCAGGATCGCGGCCTTCGCGTTTGCGAGCTGCATGGCCCGCCATACGATGGGCATGCCATGTTGGCCCAGCGCGGCGATATCGAACCGGGCGGGATGATCGAAGGCGATCCACAGCCAACCCGCGCGCTCGAACACCGCCGCGGCCACCGGCTCCGGCCAGGAAAAGGTCAGTTCGAGATGATGACTGCCGCTCGTCACGGCGACCGGAACGGCCATGATCGCCGGCGTGGCGGGCGTCTTAGCGAGGGTTTGCCCGGACGGCGAGGGTTTGGCCGGTTGCGGCTCGGCGTTTGGCGCCGCTGCCATCGTCCCGCGCTTCGGGTGGGGCGGGACTGCCTTGCGTCGATCCGCCTCGGCCGCCGTCTTGTTCCGCGCCGCGATTTTCGTCGCCGCGCGCGGCGGCGCCTTTTTTTCCGCCCTTTGTGCCGTTCCGCGCATCGCCGCCCTCGGTGCCGGGGCCGGCGTCGGTCCTACGGCATCGACGACAAGACGGACCCCGTCCCGGAAGTAACGGAGCGTCATGCCTTTGGCGAGCGCGAGGTTGACGACGGTGTCGTGGCCGCGGGCGACGGCGTGGCCGGCGAGGATGCGAGGCCTTGCCGCCGCGAAGGCCTCGGCGTCGAATTGCAGCGGCGCCGCGAAGGTGATCGCCGCCGCCGCGCCCGCGTTCCAGACGTGAAACGGAACCGGCCGCTTGAGATCGAAGACGAGGCGGGTATAGCCGCGGTGGGTGCCGACTCGCACCGTAATCGCGCCTCGGGCGAAAACGGGCGTCGCCGTCGCGGCCCAGAGGGCGATCGCGGCGACAATCGCGAGAAGCGCGCCGCGCATCCGTCTGCGCCCCGCAGCGGTGCCGCGCGCGGCCTCAGGCCGCGGAGTCTCGACGGACGGAGAAAACGGTGCGGAGCGCAAGATGGCCTCGCATTTCGGGTCAGTCGAGGCTGTCGAACAGCGCGTCGATGTCGTCCTGCCGATTTGCCTCGCGACTGGGGTCAGGACCGTCCAAGGGCGGTTCGCCCGCGGCCGGTTCGGCGGCGGCGACCGCCGCCGCGTCGTCTTGCGGCAACGCCAGGGCGCCGTTGTGCAGAACATCCGAAAGCGCCGAGATTTTCGTTTCTATCTGGTTCAGCACCCGCATCGCCTGGGTAATGCGCTGGCCGGTGATGTCGTGAAAATTGGACGCCTCGAAAATTTGCGTCGCGATCTTCTGTACCTCGCCCGAATGCTCATCCGGTAGATGCCCGGCAATGTCGCCGAGGTGTTCGGCCGCGTCGAGGAAGGACGCGACGGCGTTTTCCGCGTCGCGTCCGACCGCGTCGAGCTGTCCGGCGACCGCGCGAATGTCGCGGCTCGATATCTCATGCGGCCGAACGGCGGCGATTTGCGCCTTCGCGATCTCGATCTGCTCGACGATCTCCTGCACGCGGTCGTGCAGGCGCTGTTCGATGTCGAGCATATCGGCGCCGGCGGTCATGCCGGTGGGCAGCGTCGAGCCGGGCGGGTTGATGTCGACGGGTTTGGGTGCGGCCAAGGCTGTTCCTCCCGGCGCCTAAAAGGCGCCGATAACGGCTTCGAGCTTCTTCCGCAAGGTCTCCGCGTTGAACGGCTTGACGATGTAGTTGTTGATTCCGGCCTGCTTGGCGGCGACAACGTTTTCGGTCTTGCTTTCCGCCGTCACCATGATGAACGGCGTCGCCTTGAGCTTCTCGTCGGCGCGGATCTCCTTGACCAGCTGAAGGCCGGTCATCGGCTCCATGTTCCAGTCGGAGATCACAAGGCCATAGGCGCGTTCGCGCATCTTGCCGAGCGCCATGCTCCCGTCGGTCGCTTCGTCGACGTTGTTGAAGCCAATTTGCTTCAGCAAGTTAGCGATGATTCGCAGCATCGTCTTGTAGTCGTCGACGATTAAGATCGGCATATTTTTATCGACAGCCATCGCGTACTCCTCGCGCCCCGGTCTCGCCGGTGATCCGTATCAACTCACTCTAGGAAAAGTAGAATGGATTGGTTAACGGCGGGTAAAGCCAAGGCCGCTGGAGGCGAAAGAACGTGGAAAAGACGCCGCGGAAATGTCGCCCGAGGAGTCGGGCGCGCGGACGAGACGGCGCCCGCCCTCAGCCGTTGTTCGGTGCGCCCGCTTGAGCGCCGCCCGTCGCGACGCCGGCCGCGCCGGTACCCTCGGTCGCGAGGTCGGTGGTGATAATCTGCACCTTGGCCGGGTCCATGGCGGCGAGAATGGGCGCGAGCTTGTTCTCGCTCATTTTCGACACCACCTCGAGCAGGATCGGCATCTCGAGTCGGGAGAAGATGCGCGCAGCGTTCTTCGGATTCATGTTCTGATAGACCTCGACCAGGCTTTTGATGCGCTGGCTGTGCTCGGCTTGGCGTTGCGCCAACATCGCCTTTAGGCTTGCCCGCAGCGTTCGCATCTCGGCGATCTTGGCGTCGAGGCGCTTCGACATCGCGGTCAGGAGCTTCTCGCGCATGTCGATCGTCTGCTCGCGTTGATCGAGCTCCCGGCGCCGCTTGGTCAGGTCTTGAAGCAGACTGATATCGGCGCGGCTGAACTGGGTCGGGTTGTCGAACGCCTTGGCGCCGTGGCGTTGAGATTGGGCCTGAGAGTGGATATCAGGCGGGGTCTCGGGACCGGCGGCGTCGGTGGCCGCGGCCGGTTGCGCGGTCGGAGGGCCGCTTGGCGGCCCCATGGGCGCGGCCGCGGGCGGCGTCGCCGAGGCGGTCGCCGGGGCGGGGATCAGGGGCATCGGCGCGCCGTTTTGCGCCGTCGGGGCGGTTTTTCCGGTCTTTGCCACTGCCGTCGGGGCGCCGAAGAAGGCGGCGGCGCCGGAGCATACCTGACCGAGCTTGACGCCGCCGACTAGGGTGGCGGCGACAAGGGTCGCGGGGATGAGGCGGAAGCGGAACCGCATCGGGCTATCCGTCCTTGGTTATTTGAGATCGCGCAGCGATTGAACCAGCTCGCGCTCGGCCTCCGAGCGCGGTTTTTCGGCGACGACGCGAAGCGGCGGCGGCTCGCGGTGGCCTTCCAGCATGGCGGCCAACCGGTCGGCGAGACGGCTGCCGGCCTCGGTCGCGAAGGTGATGTCGTCGAGCAGGCGGCGCGCCTCCTGAACCTGCGTCTCGAGCGCCTGGCCAGCCTTGTCGCTGGCGCCGCGGAGATTGGCGATCCCGGCCTCCGCCTTTGCCGTCGCCTGGCCGAATTCGCCGATGACGGCGCGAAGCTGTCCCTCGCCGGCGCGCAGATGGGTGAGCTGTCGGTTGAGAAGAAAGCAATAGACGACGGTCGCCGCGAGAAGCATGACCAGAAGAAGATCGAGGACCAGCATCATGGCCTTAGCCTCCCGTCCGTTTCATCGTGCGATCGACGCGCACGGCGATATTGTTTCCGATGCGACCCATCTTGCCGGCGACCATCGGCACGCCACCGCAGCGAAGTTCGATCGAATTGTTCGGCGTGACGTTGAGCAGCAGGGTGGTGCCGGTTTTCCAGGCGACGACATCGCGCAATGGCATGGACTGCTGGTCGAGAACCGCCTCGATCTCGACGTCGGTCGACCACAGCTCGGTCGCGAGATGGTTCTCCCAGATGGTGTCGCGGCCGAACTTCTCGCCCATGAACATCTGCAAGAGCAGCTTCCGCACGGGCTCAAGCGTCGCGTAGGGCAACAGCAGCTCAAGCTCGCCGCCGCGGTCGCCAAGGTCGACGCGAAGTTTGCACAGGATGGCGGCGTTGGCGTGCCGCGCGATGGTGGCGAAGCGCGGGTTGGTTTCGATGCGATCGAACGTGAACACCACCGGCGCGACCGGCTCGAAGGCCGCCGACATGTCGGCCAGGACGACATTGATCAGCCGTTCGATCAGGTTGCGCTCGATCGTGGTGTAGGGCCGGCCTTCGATGCGCATGGTGGAGCCGCGTCGGCCGCCGAGCAGAACGTCGACGACGGAATAGATCAAGGCGCTGTCGACGGTGATGAGGCCCAGATTGTCCCATTCCACCGCGCGGAACACCGAAAGGATGGCGGGTAACGGGATCGAATTCAGATAGTCGCCAAAGCGGATCGCGGTGATCGATTCGAACGATACCTCGACGTTGTCCGAGGTGAAGTTGCGGAGCGAAGTGGTGAGCATGCGGACCAGCCGATCGAACACCACCTCGAGCATGGGTAGGCGTTCGTAGGAGATCAGCGCGCTGTTGACAATCGCGCGGATGCCGCCACGGCCCTTGCCGCCGTCGTCGTTGGCGTCGAAGCCGAGCAGGCTGTCGATTTCGTTCTGGCTGAGGATGCGGCCGTCGTTGCCCGATGCCGCTTCCTCGAACTCCCGCGCGAGGCGCTCTTCCTCGCTTTCCGCGGTCTCGGCCGCGGCTGGCGCGGCCTCGGCCTCGGCGACGGTCTCTGCGGTTTCGTCTTCGGCCATCGGCGGACCTATTGCACGAGCATCTGCTGCAAGAGGACGTCCTGCGCACGGAACGGCTGCAAGGCCTTGTTCACGCGCAGTAGCAGCTCCTCCTTGAGGCGGTAAAGGCCGGCCGCGCCGTTGAGATCGGTGGGGCGGAGCTGCCGGAGATAGGTTTCGAAGCTGTCCAGGACGCGGGGCTGGACCTGCATCATGCGGTCCTTTGCCGCCGGATTGTTGAACTGGATGCTGATGCGGAGCTTGAGGTAATGGGCCTCGCCCGGCGGCGCGTTCAGGTTCACCAGGATGGTCGGGACGTTATAGAACAGTATCTCGTGGCCCTGGATCATCTTCGCGCCGACCGGCAGGATGTGCAGGCGCCAAGCGCCGACGCCGGCGCCGATCAGCAATATGAGCGGCGCCACGATGAAAAGGACGAGCTTCTTGCCGCTCAGCCGTCGCCGCTTCGGCGCCAGAGCCGGCTGCTCGTCGCCGGGCGCGTCGACGTCGTTCAGATCTTCGGTGGAAGCATTTGCCATCCGCGGCTCAACCATTTGCAGCGATTTTCGCGGCCATGGTGCCGAGATAACGGTTAACAAGCGGTGAAAGATTCGCAGGAACGGCAAAAACTGCCGGGCAAGCCCTGCTCTGTAAGGACGGATCTGTCCGTCGCCGGCGCGCCGGAAATCGCCGGAAACCGCCGATTTCCGCTCCTCTTCGGCTGGCACGGGCTATGCAAACAAGCGCTGCAGAGGAGCGGACCCGGGCGGCATCGGTGTCAAGCGGGTCTAGAGCGGCAACGGCGATCTTCCCGGTTGCGGTTTGGGTGACGAGCGCGGGCTTTCCGCCGGCATCCGGAGAAAAGCGCCAAACGGGTGAAGCCAAACGGGTGAAACGGAACGCAAGATGGAGAATACCGTCTATATCGCACTGTCGCAGCAGACGGCCTTGCGCCGCCAGCTGCAGGTGATCGCCAACAACCTCGCGAATATGAACACGCCGGCCTACAAGAACGAGAGCTTGGTGTTCGAGCGCTATCTGATGCCGGCCGGGGTCGGGCACACGCTATCCTATGTCGAGGACTACGGCATCGTGCGCAAGGAGAGCGAGGGGCCGCTGCAGAAGACCGGGAACCCGCTCGACGTCGCGATCGATGGGCCGGGCTACCTGACCGTCCAGACGCCGAACGGCGTGCAATATACCCGCGACGGCCATCTCCAGCTGAACGACCGCGGCCAGCTTACCACCGGCGCCGGCTACCCGGTGCTCGATACGGCCGGCCAGCCGATCACCCTTGACCCCCGCTCGGGCAGCCCGTCGATCGCCTCCGACGGCACGATTTCGACCCCGGCCGGCCCGCTCGGCAGGATCGGCGTCGTGGAGTTCGCCAATCCGCAGGCCCTGCGCGAGGCCGAGGGCGGCTACTACACCGCCAAAGCGCAAGCGCCGCTGCCGGCGCAGAACACGCAAGTCATGCAAGGTATGATCGAGCAATCGAACGTGAACCCCATGATCGAGATTACGCGGATGATGACGCTGCTTCGCGACTATCAGTCGACGCAAAACGTCCTGAAAGCCGACAACCAGCGTCGCATGGCGGCGATCCAAAATCTCGCCAAGGTTCCGTAACGTCCGGTTCGAAGAGGAAGGGAAACGTCCATGAGTGCCATGAGTATCGCCGCGACCGGCATGCAGGCCCAGCAACTGAACGTCGAGGTCATCTCGAACAACATCGCCAACATGAACACCACCGGCTACAAGGAGCAGCAGCCGGAGTTCGAGGATCTGCTCTACCAGAACCTGCGGCGGGTCGGCGCGACGTCGTCCGACGCCAACACCATCGTGCCGGCTGGCATCCAGCTCGGCACCGGCGTCAACACCGGCGCGGTTTACCGCATCACCACCCAGGGAACCCTGCAATCCACCGGGAACGCGCTCGATGTCGCGATCCAGGGTCAGGGCTACTTCCAGGTCCTGATGCCGAACAAGCAGACCGCCTATACCCGCGCGGGATCGTTTCAGCTCAGCCCGCAGGGGCAGATCGTCACCCAGGACGGCTACACCGTCGAGCCCGGGATCACGGTCCCGCAGAACGCCACCGCGATTTCGATCGATTCGACCGGCCAGGTGCAGGCCTCCATTCCGGGGCAGGTGGCGCCCCAGGTGGTCGGCCAGCTTACCCTCGCCACCTTCTATAACGACGCCGGCCTGCAGGCGATTGGCAATAACCTTCTGTTGCAGACCGCGGCCTCGGGCGCGCCGGTGACGGCAGCGCCGGGATCGACCGGCTTCGGCACGATCCAGGAAGGCTTCCTCGAATCCTCGAACGTCAATCCGGTGCAGGAGATCACCAATCTGATCACCGCGCAGCGGGCCTATGAGATGAACTCCAAAGTGATCACCGTCGCCGACCAGATGATGCAGGACATCAACCAGCTCTAAGATCGCATCAGGACATTTGCCATGCCGCGTCCCATCCGCCGTTCGCCCCTTGCCGCCCCGATCGCCGCGCTTGCCCTCGGCTTGCTCGTCGCCGTCCCGCTGCCGGCCAGGGCCGCGAGCCCAAGCGAAAGTCAAAGCCCAAGTTCAAGCCAGGGCGCGCCGCGCCCGGGGCAGCCGCCGGTTGTCGTGCTGCGTTCGCATATCGTGGTAAGCGGTGGTCGCGTGACCCTCGGCGATATGTTCTCCGGCGCCGGCAAGGCCGGGGATCAGACTTTCGCTGCCGCGCCGGCGCCGGGGCAGAGCGCTTATTTTCTCAGTGGCGATGTCTATGCGGCGACCGAGGCGGCGGGGTTGATCTGGCGCCCCAATGCCGCGCTGCGCGCCATCAAGGTGACGCGCCAGGGCCGTGACGTGCCGGCATCCACGATCCGCAAGGCGCTTCGCGCCGCGCTCGGCGCCGCCGCGAAGGGCACGGTCGAGCTGCAAATCGCCAATCCGTCGCTCCATCTCGTGGTCGCGACCGAAGAGGCGCCGACGGCGCGGGTGAGGAATTTGAACTTCGATCCGCAAAGCGGCCATTTCAGCGCGACCTTGGTGGCACCGGCGAACGGTTCCAACGCGGGTCGTCAAAGCCTCCAGGTTTACGGCCGTCTCGTGCATCTGTTGCGCATTCCGACCCTGCGCGAACAGGTCGCGACCGGCCAGGTGATCACCGCCGGCGATCTCCGGTGGATGACGCTGCCAAGCGCTCAGGTCAGCCCGAATGTGGTTACCAGCGCCGCGACGCTGGTCGGCATGGCGGCGCGCGACAGCCTCGCTCCCGGCCGGCCGATCCTGGTCAGCGACGTGCAGCGCCCGGTGCTGGTGCGCCAGGGAGCCCTAGTCAACATGACGCTGGTCATGCCGAATATGGTTCTGACCGCCATCGGCAAGGCCCTCACGCCCGGTGGATTGAGCGACGTCATCGAGGTGCAGAACACGCAAAGCCTCAAGATCGTCGCGGCCCGGGTGACCGGCCCCAACGAAGTTCGCCTCTGGCCGAACGCCGCTCCGATGGCGCTGCAGGCCGCGTCCCTAGACTGAATTTCCGCGCAAGGAGAGTGGCCATGCGTTCGCGATTGTTCTTCCGCCTTCTGGCGCTTTCCGCTCTCGGGCCGCTGGTTGCGGCCTGCGGTATCGGTCAGCAGCTCGCCAATATCGGCCAGGCGCCGCCGCTGCGCCCGATCGTGTATCCCCATGAGCAGAACGCGGCCTTCCGGCCGATCCGGGGCCTGCCCATGCCGCCCAAGGATTTGAGCAAGGCGGCGCCCGACAGCCTGTGGCGACCCGGAGCTCGGCAGTTCTTTAAAGACGAACGGGCGCGGCAGGTGGGCGATATTCTCACCGTCCTGATCAATATTTCCGACCAGGCGCAGGTCAAGGACACCTCGAACCAGAGCCGCAATACGACCGAAAACGCCAATCTCAGCAACTTCTTCGGCGCCGAGGCCGCGCCCGTCGCGGGTGGCGTCAGCGGCCTCGGTCACATCTTCAAGAACGTCAATCCGTCGAAGCTGGTGAACCTCGGCTCGCAGAACGGCTTCACCGGTTCCGCCAGCACCGACCGCCAGGATACCATTTCGACGACCGTGGCGGCGATGGTCACCCAGGTGCTGCCGAACGGCAATCTGGTGATCTACGGTAATCAGGAGGTGCGGGTGAACTACGAGGTCCGCGACCTCACTATTTCCGGCATCGTCCGGCGCGAGGACATCACCGCCGACGATACCATCAACCAGAATCAGATCGCCGAGGAGCGCATCTCCTATGGCGGGCGCGGCCAGCTCACGCAAATGCAGCAGCCGCCTTACGGCGACCAGCTCTACAACATTCTGTTTCCGTTCTAGGGCGAACGCGCCTCGCCGCCGGCGTCGCGGGGTGTGAGCGGGAAGCGACGTCCCGGCGCAGGCAGGCCGCGGCCGGATCGGCCGCCCCCGATCCGACCGCGGTGCGTCCGAGGGGTCGGGGTGCCGATCGGGGGCGGAACGCCCGCGGTCGGTTCACTCGTCGCGGTGAACCTTCTCGTGGCGCTCGTGGCGCTCCTGCGCCTCGATCGAAAGGGTGGCGATCGGCCGCGCCTCCAGCCGCCGCAGGCTGATGGGCTCGCCGGTCTCTTCGCAATAGCCGTAAGAGCCGTCGTCGATGCGCCGCAAGGCGGCTTCGATCTTGCCGATCAACTTACGCTGCCGGTCGCGGGTGCGCAGTTCAAGCGCACGCTCCGATTCTGTGGATGCCCGATCCGAAATATCAGGTTCCTGTAAGCTTTCTTCCTGAAGATGTTGAAGGGTAAGATGCGACTCTCTAAGTATCTCGTCGCGCCACTTCAGGAGTTTTCGGCGAAAATACTCACGTTGCCGCGCATTCATAAACGGCTCGTCTTCCGACGGCCGGTAATTATTGGATTTGTGGATTCCCATTACCTACTCCACCACACCTAAATCACCGGTTCCGACTAGGTTGGCGCGGAGTATATTTATCCCCCGGGGCCGTCGCAAGAAATCCTTACGGCCAATGGCTCGAGCGCCCGCGACGGTGCCGCCGCGTTATGGCGTTCGTGGCTGATTTCGCCACTATGACGGCCGGTTGGAGCATGATCCCGAAAAGCGCGCTCGCTGTTAGCGCAAGGTCGTTCTGCAACTCATTGGAACCGCCCACGAATACGAGTTTGGCTCGATTCGGTCCAAAATATCGCGCGCTAGTGGCCAAATTTCGCCAATTCGACAGCGACGCGGAGCTCTATCTCCTGAACTAGATCGGCGATTTGCGGATCGGTCACCGGCGGCATCGGCTCGCGCAGTCGATGGGCCAGGGCCTCGAGGCGGTGTAGCGGCAGGTCGCCAAGCAGAAGGTCGTGGCGGATATCATCGAGCCGGTCGAGCAGGTCGCTGCCGCGGCGCAAGGCGGCGCGCCGGCCCTGGCGCTCGGCCGGGACTTCCTGAAGCGCGAGCAGGGCTTGCGCCGCGCTGACCGGCAGGGCGCTCGCGATGGGTTCGGGCGTTGCCTCGTCGCTTGCATTCGGCACCGCGAACTCGCTCGCCGCCCCGTCGGTCGGCTTTGCGACGCGTCGGGCCGTTGGCGAGGATCGTAACGAGGACGGGCCGGTTACCTTCATGAGTCGATTTGCGAACCACTGAACCTGCGATGGGCCAAGTATCCGGTGATGATCGTTAACTTTGGGTAAAAACCGGCAATTCCTTCCCGGTTGCGGTCCGGCGGGCAAGAAGTGCCGTGCCGTGCTCCGCGAGCGTCGCGAAATTCCCTGATTTTTCAGGGCTTAGCTCTGGCACGGGATTCGCTAAGCAGGAGGCGGAAAGAGCGCTTTGCAAAGTCCAAGGGGCGCGGCAGAGAAAAGAGGCCGGCAACCTGGTTGCCCCGGCAACGGCGTCAGCCCGGCAACCAGCCAGGCAAACGGTGGGATCGATGCGGATCATGGGCAAGGGCAGACAAATCGGATCGGCGGCGGCGCGGGCCATGGTCCTTGCGCTGGCGATGGCTTTCTTGGGCTTGGCAGGCGCGGTTGGGCAGGCGCGGGCGGAATCCCGCATCAAGGACATCGCGACGTTCGAGGGCATCCGGCAGAACATGCTGGTGGGCTACGGCTTGGTGGTCGGGCTGAATGGCACCGGCGATACCCTGCAGAACTCGCCCTTCACCCAGAACAGCCTCGAGAACATGCTGGAGCGGCTCGGCGTCAATATCCGCAACGCCACCAACATCAATATCAAGGACGTCGCCGCGGTGATGGTGACCGCGGACCTGCCGGCGTTTGCGCGTCCGGGCAATCGGATCGATGTCGCGGTGAGCGCGCTCGGCGATTCTTCCAGTCTTCGCGGCGGGATGCTGCTGGTGACGCCGCTCCTTGCCGCCGACGGCGAGGTTTATGCCGTCGCCCAGGGGCCGCTCTCGATCGGCGGCTTTTCGGCCCAAGGCCAGGCCGCCTCGGTGACCAAGGGCGTGCCGACGTCGGGGCGCATCGCCGATGGCGCCATCGTCGAACGCTCGGTCGGGTTCCGGCTCAACTCCCTGAAGTCCGTGATGATCAGCCTGCGCAACCCCGATCTCGCGACCGCCGGCCGCATGGCCGATGCCATCAACGCCCGCCTCGGCATTCCGGCCGCGCGCCTGCTCGATCCCGCGACGGTGCGGCTCACGGTGCCGGCCGACATGCGCGGCAACGTGGCCGGCCTTTTGCGCGAAATCGAGGGCATCGAGATCCAGCCCGACAACCAAGCCCGGGTGGTGATCGACGAGAACAACGGCATCATCGTCATGGGCAAGAACGTGCGCATCTCGACCGTCGCGATCGCGCAAGGCAATCTCACCGTTCGCATCACAGAGACGCCGCAGGTGTCGCAGCCCTCGCCCTTCTCGCCGGGGCCGGGCGTCGTCCCGAGCATCAGCGGCACGCCCGGCATCGTCGGCGGCGGCGCGCAGACCGTGGTCGTGCCGCGGACCCAGATCCAGGTGAGCCAGGGATCGAAGCATCGCCTTGCCGTGCTGCCGGCCAGCGTCAGCCTGGACGAGCTGGTGAACGGCCTCAACGCGCTCGGCGTCGGGCCGCGCGACATGATTTCGATCCTGCAGGCGATCAAGGCCGACGGCGCCCTGCAGGCGCAGATCGTGGTGCGCTGATGACCCCGAGCGCGAGCGGTTTTTCCTCGATCCTCGGTGCGGCGGCCGCTCCGGCGCGCGGCCTTTCATCGCCGACGCCGGCGATGAAAGGCCGCGCCCACCATGCGGCGGAGCAGTTTGAGGCGGTCTTTCTCGGTCAGATGTTCGATCAGATGGAGGCCGGCGTGCCGATCGACCCGACCTTCGGCGGCGGCCCGGGCGAGCGCATCTACCGCAGCATGCTGGATCAGCAATATGCGCAAGCCGTCGCGGCGCGCGGCGGTATCGGAATCGCCAAGCGCATCTACCAGGAGATTCTCAAACTTCAGGAGGTCCGTTCATGAGCGTTGCAGCCCGCGCAGAGACCCCATCCCGGCCCGATCCGGTCATCGTCCGCGCCGAGGTCATGGACCTCGCCCGCTTCACCGGCGAGGCCGCCGACTGGATAGCCGGATATACCGAGCGGCTCGACCGGGAGCGGCCGCGCAACCTCGCGAAAGAGCACGAGACCATGCACCGCATGGCGGCCATCTATGACGAACGCTCGGGCCGCCTGATCCGTATCGTGCCGGATCTCGATCATCTGCTGCCGGCCGAAGTTGCCGCGCTTAAGAACGCGACGGTGCGCTTTCGCGACAATCTCGCGCTCTGCACGGCCAAGCTGAAGGCCAAGCATCGGGTCGGCGAGTGGCTGATCCAGGCGGTCGGCGCGGAAGTCGCGAAGCGCGCCAATCCGGTGCGGCGCTACGGCCGCGACGCCGCCTTGCAAGGCGGCGCGACGCGGGCGACGCCGCCGCTCGCCGTCAACCGCACGATCTGATTCCTTTGCAACGATAATCTGGAAACGCCAACTCCGCCGGCCGAAACCGCCGGCGGAGTTTTTTGGGCGTGCGTCGATGCGGCGGGTTACGCCGCCGCCGGGCTGGCCGCCGGGGCGGGCTTCGCCGGCTCGGCGGGCCGTGCCGGATTCAGGCCTTCCATAATCGAACGGTTGATGTCGATCAGGGGTTGGATATCGGCTTCGCCCCGCATCGCCCTGCTGGTGTACTTCTCGACCCAGAGCGCGATCGAGATCAGCTTGCCCTTGAGGGCATCGGGGAAGCGGTTGCCGGGGGCGACCAGATCGAATTTCAAGCTCGACCACACCCGGCGGTTCCAGTTCAAGGCGCCGATCTGCTTCGGGCCTCTTTGGTCTTTGGTTTCGAGCAGATTGCGCGTGACCAGGGCGAAGAGACGGTACTCGGTCTGGCGCGGGTCCTCCGTCGCTTGCTGCGCGTTTTGATAAGCTGCGATCGACATGCGCGACACCTCTAGGCGATCAAGCGGCCGGTCTCAGGGAAATCCAGCCATCTATTCCGGGATTGCGATCGGGGCGGGGGCGGGAGACGGATTGGACCCCGTCTCCCGCCTGGCCTCTTACCGGAACAGCGACAGGATCGAGCTCGGCGCGCTGTTGGCGATCGACAGGGCCTGCACGCCAAGCTGCTGCTTGATCTGCAGGGCCTGCAACTGCGCGCTCGCCTGAGCCAGGTTGGCATCAATCAGGTTGCCGATGCCGGCGTTCAGGTTGTCCATCAGCTGCTGGGTGAAGGTCGCCTGCGTGCTCACGGCGTTGGCCGACGAACCGAGCGCCGCCAGCGCATTGGCGACGGTGTTCACCGCGGTGTTCACCGCCGTCAACGCGGTTGCCGCGGCACCCGAGTTGCCGAGCGTGATGCCGCTGAGCCCGAGGCCGGTGACCGAGAGGTTCTGCGCGCTCACGGTGATGGTCGAACCGTCGACCGTGCTGAGAACGGTCAAGGCCGACGCGCCGGACTGGATGAGGTTGACGTTGCTGAACTTCGCGCTCTGAACGATGGTGTCGATCTGGTTCAGAAGCGACGTGAAGGCGTTGTTCAGGGCGGTGTAGGACGCGCTGTCCAGACCGCTCTGGTTGGCCTGAACGGCCTTCGCCTCGAGCTGCTGCATCAGGTTGGCGATCGACTGGCCGCCGTTGATGGCGGTGTTGATCTCGGATTCGCCGGAATTCAAAGCGGTCTGCACCGACTGGATGCCGGACACCTTCACCTGCAGCTTGTAGGCGATGGCGTAGGTCGAGGGATCGCTTTGCGGCCCGTTGACCTTGAGGCCGGTCGTGATCTCCTGCTGCGTGGTGTTCAGGGACTGCTGGGTCTTGGTCAAACTCTCCAACGCCAGCATGGCGCTGACATTGGTATTTACCGAATCGGTAACGGTCAAAGTCGACATTTAAGAGCTCCTTGTTCTGGATCTCCGGCAGTTAGCCGGTGGGGCGTTTTGCCCCGGCGCCCAACGAAGCAACCCTCATGCCATCGATTCTTTCGCTGCTTGAATGCACCTAAGCTATTGAAATACATAAAAAAAATTTCTCCTCCCAATCCGGGGGCGGCGAAATTTACTCGGCAAAATTTTCCCAGTCGGCAGAAATTTCCGGGCGCCCGGAGCTTAAATCTCGGCGGTCCGGCGCGCCCCCCGGGCGGTCACGCTTGCGGCGCCAGGCCTTCCATGATCGCCCGATTGACCTCGACCAGGGGCTCGATCGTCGCCTCGCCCTGCAGAACCGTTTCGGTGTAGCGATCGACCCACACGGCGAGCGAGATCATCTTCGCCTTCAGGTCGTCCGGCATGGCGTTGGTGGCGCTGGAGAGATCCGTTTGCAAGGTCAGCCACAAGCGCCGGTTCCATTCCAGGGCGTCGGCGGCGGTGGCGTTGGTCGCGCCGTCGAGCGCCGCCAGCGCCGCCGTGATGTCGCCGAACAGGCGGTACTCGTTTTCCCGGCTGCCGACGGGTGCCGAGGCCGAACTAAGACTTTGTTGCATCATAGGCCAACATCTCCTCTTCAACGGGGGCAAGCTTCTTGCACCCCATTAGGGCTTGGTAATAGTCGCCGGAATTGACGCTCTCGATAATTGCGGTGCAGATCTCGTAGATTTCCGGGCGCTGAACCGCGTTGATGAATTCCGTAATGCGGCGGACGAATTCCATGTAGTAGGTGCGCCGGTCCTTGTCGTCCAGATACATCATCATGATCGGAAAATAGATCCGCTTGACCGGCGTGTTGGCTTCTTCTGGCTGGATGATGTCGCGCGCCCGCAGGATCGTGACCTTGTTCTGGATGACGATCGTCGCGCGCCGGTCGCCGTTCACCACCACCGCGCCGTTGATGACGAACTTCTCGCCGGGCCGCAAAGTCACTTTGAGTGCCATGAATGCCTCGCGGATTCCTAAGTCCAGCCGCCATCTTACCTGAACAGCGACAAAATCGCGTTCGGCGCCTGGTTGGCGATGGATAGCGCCTGAACGCCGAGTTGCTGCTTGACCTGAAGCGCCTGCAACTGGGCGCTTTCGTCGGCCATGTTCGCGTCCACCAGGGTGCCGACGCCGGCGGTCAGGGTGCTGACGAGCTGCGAGGTGAAGGTGTTCTGCGTCTGCAGGAGGTTGGACGCCGAGCCGAGGCTGGCGAGATTTTCCGCCACCATGTTGACAGCGTTGGCGACCGCCGTCATGGCCGTGGCGACGTTGGCGGAGTTCGTCAGGCTGATGGCATTGATGCCGAGGTCGGTCACGTCCATGGGGACGCCGCTAACGGTGATGGTGCTGCCGTCGGCCGACGACAGCACCGACATCGACGACGCGCCGGACTGGATCAGGTTGTAGCCGTTGAAGCTGGCGTTGGCGACCAGCTGGTCGATCTGGCTCAGCAACCCGGCGACGTCGTAGCTGAGCGCCGACTGTGACGTGGTGTCGAGCCCGCTCTGGCTCGCCTGCACCACCTTGGCCTGAATCTGGCTGACCAGATTGGCCACCGATTGACCGGCGTTGACGGCCGTGTTGATCGCCGATTCGCCGTTGTTCAGCGCCAGTTCGACCGATTGCAGCGTCGATACCTGGCCTTTGAGGTTCTGCGCCACCGCGTAGGCGGCCGGATTGTCCTTTGCGGCATTGACTTTGAGGCCGGTGGTGATGGCAAGTTCGGTTTGGCTGAGCTGCGTCTCGGTGGCGTTCAGCGCCAGAAGCGCCGCCGCCGCCGAGGCATTGTTATTGATAGTGATGGTCATTCCGTCCTCCGCCCGTGCCGAACGCCGGCCCTCCGCGGCCGCCGCCCGGCATCCGAGACGCAAGGGCCGTGCCATTCACGGCATGCCCCGGAATATCCACTAACTATCTGTAATGTAATGTTTTATTTGAGGGTGGCCGCGATGCCGATCAGGTCCGGCGCCGGGCCGATGTAAGGCCGCGGCAAAAACTTCCGAGCAAATCCTGCCCGACGCGGCGCGGATTCTGGCCGGCCGCGGCCTGGCCACGGCGCCGCCTCGGCGTGGCGGCGAAATTCCGCCGTCCGGGCCAAGGCGGCAACGCAGTTTTAACCGTCGCCTCGTAGCTTGGCCGGCATGACAACGTCCGCCCCTGTCGCCGAGGCGATATTCTCGGCCGCCGTCCAGCATCATCGCGCCGGACGCTTTAGCGAGGCCGCGGTCTTCTACCGCTCGGTTCTCGACCGCGCGCCGGATCATACGGGCACGCTGCTCAATCTCGCGACCTTGCTTGCGGCCCAGGGCGAGGTCGATCAGGCGCTCGCGCTCTATGATCGGCTGGCGGCGTTGCAGCCGGCCGACAGCCGTATCCTCATGGCGCGCGGCAGCCTGCTGTTGCGCGCGGAGCGCCACGCGGCGGCGGCGGCGGCCTTCGGCAAGGCGCTTTCGCTTCTACCCGATCTCTTGCATGCGCGGCTCGGATTGGGCGCGGCGCTTCTGGCCCTGGCGCAATACCGTGAGGCGCGCGAAGCCTTCGAGACGGCCTTGCGCCAGGACAAGGATTGCATCGAGGCCCATGGCCTGCTCGCCACGACGTTCGAGAAGGAAGGCGATTTTGCCGCCGCCGAGCCGCATCTTCGCGCCGTCCTGGCGGCCAAGCCGGACTGGCTCGACGGTCATGCCCATCTCGCCGACGTGCTCGACAAGCGCGGCCGCATCGCCGAAGCCGAGGCGCATTTGGCGGCGGTTCTTCGCGCCCGGCCCGAGTGGGCCGGCGGTCATTGCCAGCTTGGCGATCTTCAAAACAGGCGCGAGAACCATAGCGGCGCGCTCCGCTCCTTTCGCCGCGCGCTCGCGCTCGATCCCGATCTTCTCGCGGCGCTGTTCGGTGCCGGCAAGGCCCTGGCGGCGCGACAGCGCCTTGACGCGGCCGAGCGCTTTCTCGATCGGGCGCGGAATCTTGCACCGAACAGCCCGGAGACCGACTTCCATCTCGGCAACTTCTATTTCGCCAAGGCGGATACGACGCGGGCGGCGGAACACTATCGGCGCGCCATCGAGGGCGGGCTCGACGCGCCGGAGGTCCAAACCAATCTCGGCTGCCTGCTGTCGGCGCAAGGGGATGTCGAGGGTGCCATCGCCGCTCACCGCCGCGCGCTTGCCCTTGATCCCGATTGCGTTTCGGCGCTGAGCAATCTCGGCAACATGCTGCTCGATCAGCATCGGGTGGTGGAGGCGGCGGAGTGTTACCGCCGCGCCGTCGCGCTGGACCCCGAGTTCGTCGTCGGCCTTATCAACTTCGGCAATGCGCTCCGCCTGCAAGGCCGCTACGCCGAGGCGGCCGAGATCCTCGACCAGCCCGCCGTCCGCCAGTCGAAGCGGATCGAGGCCTATAATATCCGCGGCCTCGTGTGGCAGGGGCAGGGCCGGCACGACGAGGCGATCGCCGAATTCGAGAAGATCATCGCGCTTCAGCCGAAGTCACCCGAGGCGCTGAACAATCTTGCCGTCTCGTATCAGAGCAAGGGCCATTTCATCGAAGCCATCCGCCTTTATCGCCGGGTCGTCGCGCAGGACCCGGGCAAGGCCGTGGCTTATTACAACCTCGGCGGCGCGCTGCAAGTAACCGGGCGCTTCGACGAATCGGTGACCGCCTACCAGATGGCGCTGAAGATCGATCCCGGCTACAAGGCTGTCTATCCCTATCTCACCCATTCCTTCATGCAGCAGGCGAACTGGAGCAATCTCGACGCGACCATCGCCAAGATGCTGGCCAATACGGAGGAGGAGCTGGCCGCCGGGACTCAGACCTCGGCCACGGGGTTCGCCTTGATGACCACCGCCGCGTCGATGGACCTGCGCTATCGGGTGGCGCGCAATGCCGCGCAGCACATCGCCGAGCGCGTCGCGGACATCAAGCGCGACCTCGCTTTCCGCTATCCGAGGCGTCGGCGGAAAAAGATTCGTGTCGGCTATCTGTCGCCGGATTTCCGCTTTCACAGCGTTGCCGTCGCCTTCCGTGGCCTGCTCGACGCCTACGATCGCGACGAGTTCGAATATTATGGCTACTCCCTGTCGCCGACCAGCCGGGACGCCGTGACCGAGGCGCTGCGCGAGCGCTTTCATCGCTTCACCGACGTTCACGACCTGTCTCATCGCGACGCGGCGAAGCGGATACACGACGATGGGATCGACATTCTGGTCGATCTCGCGGGCTATACGCGCTTCGCCCGGCTGGAAATTCTCGCCTTGCAGCCGGCGCCGATCCAGGCCCATTACCTCGGCTATTCGTCCACCATCGGCGGCGACTTTCTGCAATATCTCATTACCGACCGTTGGCAGGTGGCGCCCGGAATGGAGCGCTATTTCGCCGAGAAACTGGTCTATCTGCCGGATTGCTTCATGGCGACGACGCGGGCCGAGATCAGCGCCGAGCCGGTGACGCGGGCGGATTGCGGCCTGCCGGAAACCGGCGTGGTGTTCGCCGATTTCAACTCCCACTACAAGTTCGAGCCGCGGCTTTGGGGCGTCTGGATGCGCCTGCTCAAGCGCGTTCCCGGCAGCGTGCTGTGGATGCTCAAGGGGACGCAGTTCAGCGAACGCAATCTGCGGCACGAGGCGGTGGCGCGCGGCATCGATCCGAAACGGCTGATTTTTGCCGATCGGACCGCGCATCCGGCGCATCTCGCGCGTCATCGCCTGGTCGATATCGCGCTCGATACCTTGCATCACGGCGGCGGCGTCACCACAGTCGACGCGCTTTGGGCCGGTACGCCGGTGGTGACCGTAGCCGGGGAATCGCCGCCGTCGCGGAACGGCGCCAGCCTGCTCGCCGCCATCGGTCTCGAGGATCTGATTCTGGAGAGCGTCGAGGCCTACGAGGCGAAGTCCTTCGCGCTCGCGACCGATTCGGACGAGCTCGCCGCCGTCAAGGCTCGGCTGCGGCGAAACCGCGACACGCATCCGCTGTTCAATACCGAGCGCCTTGCCCGCCATCTCGAGGCCGCCTATCGGCTGATGTGGCAGTGCTGGCGCGACGGCTTGCCGCCGGCGGCGATCGAAGTGCCACCACAGGCCGATCCGGGGTTTGACCCGGTCCGCTAATCCTTAGCGCCCGAAATCCGGCAAGATCGGCCTTTCGTCTTCGCTCGGGCGGTGTCCCCCCCGCGGGATGTGCTATCGTCCGCCGCTCAGGTGTCCCGACCGTAATGGGAGCGCCGAATCGAGACAAAAAGTCGATTGCGGAGGACGCACAGGATGGAAGCCGGAATCCTCGCCATATGGAACGGCTGCGCGCCCGAGGGCGAGGCGGAATACGAGCGCTGGTACATGGCGGAGCATCTTCCCGAGCGCCTCGGCGTTCCCGGGTTTCGCTTCGGGCGGCGCTACGAATCGGTTTCGGCGACGCCGAAGTATTTCACCTTTTACGAAACCGACACGCCCGACGTCCTGGCTT
>JAJYTL010000344.1 GCA_021793055.1 Pseudomonadota bacterium | reverse complement strand
GAGGCCGACGGAATCTTCGCCACCCTAATGGGCGACGTGGTGGAACCGCGCCGCGAATTCATCCAGACCAACGCGCCGAACGTGGTCAATCTGGACGTTTGATCCGCCGCTCCGTTACAGCCTCCAGGCGGAAAGGCGCCGCGAACGGTCGGCCAGCGGATCAGGCGACGAAGCGAAGCGGCCGGCAATCCGGCGCGGGGCGAAGCTTGGCGCCGGTGACCCGCTGCAGGGCGGCGAAATCGAGGCCCTCGGCGATCTCGCGCACTTGGAGGCCGTCCGCCACCTCGATCACGGCCAGGTTCGTATAGATGCGGGTGACGCAGCGGGGCGCCGTCAACGCATAGGAGCAGCGTTCGAGGATGCGCGGCTCGCCGCTCTTGGTCGTATGCTCCATCAGCGTCCAGATCTGCTTGGCGCCAACCGCGAGGTCCATCGCCCCGCCAACCCCGGGCGCCTTGTTGTCGCCCTCGGTGAGCCAATTCGCGAGGTCGCCCTGTGCCGAAACCTGGTAGGCGCCGAGGAGCGCGATGTCGAGGTGGCCACCGCGGATCATCAGGAACGAATCCGAGTGGCTGCAGATCGAGGCACCGGGCAACAGGGTTACCAGCTGCTTGCTCGCGTTGACGAGCTCGGGGTCCTCGGTGCCGGGCGCCGGTGCCGGACCGACGCCGAGGAGGCCGTTTTCGCTTTGAAATACCACTTCACGATCCGGCGGCACGAAAGGCGGCACGGAGGTCGGCAGGCCGATCCCCAAATTGACATAGGCGCCGTCCGGCAGGTCCTGCGCCACGCGCCACGATATCTGCTCTCGCGATAAGCCCGTCATATTCCCAGCTCCACGACCCGATCGACATAAATACCCGGCGTCACGACATGCTCCGGATCAAGCGTGCCGAGCGCGACGATCTCCTTCACCTGCACGATGGTCAGCCGGCCACATGCCGCCATGACCGGGCCGAAATTCCGCGCGGCGCTGTGATAGACGAGGTT
The DNA here is from genome assembly GCA_021793055.1 of Pseudomonadota bacterium. GTDB lineage: Bacteria > Pseudomonadota > Alphaproteobacteria > Ferrovibrionales > Ferrovibrionaceae > JAJYTL01. Next base: position 2,637 of record JAJYTL010000344.1, on the reverse strand, counting down.
GCCCCACCGGTCCGCCCGATACGCCTTGACCAGCGCGACGTCGCCGACGATCGGGCGCTCGAGCACGTAAGTTCGGCCCTCGAACACGCGCTGCTCCTTGCCGTCCGCCAACCGGGTCCCGGCCGCGGTCGGCGTGTAGAAGCCGCCGAGGCCGGCCGAGCCGGCGCGAATGCGCTCGGCCAAAGTCCCCTGCGGCACCAGCTCAAGCTCGACCTTGCGTTCGGCGTAGAGCCGATCGAAGACGGGGTTGCCGAGAGAAGACCGCGGATACGAACATACTACCTTGCGAACCCGGTCGGCGGCCAGCAGCCGAACGATGGCGTCGTCGCCGCCGCCGGCATTGTTCAACACGATCTCAAGATCGCGCGCGCCCTGATCGAGCACGGCTTCCAGCAGCTCGAACGGCGTTCCGGAATCGCCGAAGCCGCTGATCAGCACCGTCGACCCGTCGGCAATGCCGCGCACGGCGTCCTCGATGCAGGCGACCCGTTTATCGATCATGACCGGCTCTCGCCTTCAAACAGCGCCACTTTCGTCTCCTTCCTCATCCTCTTCTCCGCCCGGCCCGCCGCCCATCGGGGTTCCCCGGACCGGCACGCCACCGCGCTGGCAATCCGCCGTGCCGGCCGCAGCCAAGAATACCCATTTTCGGTCACGTCTTCATGCTGCGAATTTTCCGAAATCCCACCCGCCACGACACGGCGGCAGGGACCTCAGGCCCCCTGCCGCTCGCGATCCTTGAGGGTTCGCCGGAGAATCTTCCCGGTCGTCGTCTTCGGCAGTTCGGCAAGGATTTCGACCTTTCTCGGATATTTGTAGGCCGCCATGCGCTCGCGGCAAAACGCGATGATCTCGTCCGGCGCGGCCGACATCCCGGGCTTCAAGCTGACGAAGGCCTTCACCGTTTCGCCACGGTATTCGTCCGGCGCCCCGATCACCGCCGCTTCCCGCACGGCCTCGTGGCTATACAAGACGTCCTCGACCTCGCGCGGCCAAACCTTGTATCCGGCCGCGTTAATCTGATCCTTGCGCCGGTCGACGACGTAAAACCAACCGTCCTTGTCCATGAAGCCGACATCCCCGGTATGCAGCGCGCCGCCCGGTATGGCATGCGCGGTTTCCTCGGGCTTTCGCCAATAGCCGGGCACCACCTGCGGACCGGAAACGACGATCTCGCCGACCTCGCCCGGGGCCAATTCCTGGCCCTGCTCGCCGAGCACCTTGACATCGGTATTGAAGGTCGGAACGCCGACGGAAAGCGCCCCCGATTGGGGATCGACCGGCGCGCGGCGATGGAGCGGCGTCATATGGCATGGCGACGTCGTCTCGGTGAGACCGTAGACCGGCATGATATAGGCCCCGAACTGATCCTCGAAGGCCTTGACGGTCGCCGGCGCAATGGGCGCGCCGCCGCTGCACGCCTTGCGCAGCGACGACAGGTCGCGTTTCCTGGCCTCCTCGTCATTGGTCAAGGCGATGAAGGCGGTTATCGCGCCGACGGTATAGGTCGTCTTCCAGCGCTCGATCAGCTCGGCGACCACCGCCGCGTTGAAGCGATACCCGAGAACAAGCGGCATGGGCGTGAGGAGCGACACCGCGATATGGCCGATCAGACCGGTGATGTGGAACAGCGGCGCGATTCCGAGGCAGACGTCGGTCTCGTCCAGAGCGAGCCAATCGCGATAGGTCATCGCGTTGAAAACGACGTTGCGGTGCGTATTCATCGCCCCCTTCGAGGGTCCCGTCGTCCCCGAGGTGTAGCAGAGGATCGCCACATCGTCTGGCCCGAGGGCAACGGGTTCCGGCTTCCTCCCGGCGTAGTCGCTCGCCAAGACCATGAAATCCAGCGTGTCCTCCGGCCGCTCCCGCTTGACCTCTGCGAACAACGCCGGCGGCGGGTCGGCGACGAATTCAAGCTCGGACGTGGTCACCACCGTGGTCACGCTCGTCGTGCCGACCACCTTGCAGGCGACATCCCGATACAGCGCTTCCAGCGTGACCAACCCCTTGGCGCCGGAATCGTCCAGAATCCCCTTCAATTCCTTCTCGCGCAGCATGGGATTGGCCGCGACCGCGATGGCCCCGAGCTTCCACAGCCCGACCATGGCGATGACGAACTGCGGGACGTTCTGCAGGTACAGGGCGACGCGATCGCCCTTTGCTATTCCGCGGCTCGCCAGCGCCACCGCGAAGGCGTCGCTCAATGCCGCGACACGGCCGAGGCTGAGGGTCGCGTCGAGATAATGGATGCAGGGCCGCTCGGCCCCCGAGCGGACCGCCGCCTCAAACATATCGAGGGCGTTGGCGTATTCGGGCTCGATGTCGGGCGGCAATCGATCGTCGTAGAGACCGAGCCAGGGCCGCTGTTCGTCATGCGTACGCATCGCCATCTCCTCATCACCAGGCCGGTTTGCGGCCTGGATAGATTCACTCGTATTCACGTTTCCGCTCTGTGTATTTACACGCAACCTGCCTTGCATCGGAAGGCTTCGGGCCCATCAAGCCGGCGGCGCCAGCGTGAGGCCGCGGACCTTATGCCGCGCGATGAGGCCCGCGACGAAGCCGGACGCCTTCGCTTCCTCGACAAAGTCGCGCAGAAAGGCGGCCCCGGCGGCGTTTTTCCGCGCCGTCCCGACC
>JAJYTL010000343.1 GCA_021793055.1 Pseudomonadota bacterium | reverse complement strand
GCCGAAGCCTTGATCGCCCGGCTTCAGGGCCAGGGCTGGGACATCGCCGGCACCTGCCGCGGCGCCGACAAGCAGGCCGAGCTGCGCGCCCGCGGCATCGCCGCCGAGGTTTTCGACCGCGCGCGGGCGCTCGATCCGGCCGCGCTTCGCGGCGCCACGCATCTGCTCTCCTCGATACCGCCGGACGACGACGGCGATCCGGTGCTGGACGCCTGCGGCGCGCTACTGGCCGGCCTCGGCGATCTCGCCTGGGTCGGCTATCTTTCGACCACCGGCGTCTACGGCGACCACGGCGGCGCCTGGGTCGACGAAACCACGGTCCCGACCCCGGCCACGATACGCGGCCGCCGCCGGGTCGCGGCGGAAGACGGCTGGGACGCGTTGCACCGGCGGCGCGGGCTTCCCGTGCACCGCTTCCGCCTGGCTGGCATCTATGGGCCGGGGCGAAATCCCTTGCGGCAGCTTCGCGCCGGCACGGCGCGGCTGATCGAGAAGCCGGGGCAGGTCTTTTCCCGCATCCATGTGGCGGATGTCGCGATGGCGCTTGAGGCCTCGATGGCGCGACCGCGGCCGGGGCGAATCTATAACCTTTGCGACGACGAGCCGGCGCCGCCAGCCGAGGTAATGGCCTATGCGGCGGGACTTCTTGGCCTGCCGCCACCACCGCCGATCCCGCTTTCCGACCCGCGGGTTTCCGCCATGGCGCGCAGCTTCTACGCCGAAAACAAGCGCGTCCGCGCGACGCGGATCAAAGACGAGCTCGGGCTCGCCTGGCGCTATCCGAGCTATCGCGAAGGCCTCGCGGCGCTCGCCGCCGCCGGCGAAGGCGCGGCCTAGAACGCCCGCCGGCTCACGGCGCCGGGCTATCGCAAAGCTCGCCCACCGCGGCGAGGAGGCGGGCGAGATCGTCGGGCGCGGAGAGCCGATGATCTCCCTCCTTCACCAAGGTCAGGGTGACATCGCGGCTTTCCAGTGCCGCGACCAGCTTCAGCGACTGCGCCCACGGCACGTCCGCGTCCTTCATGCCGTGCAGAAGCCGCACCGGACAGCGCAGCGGAATCGGCCGATCAAGCAGCAGATGCCGGCGCCCTTCCTCGATCAGACGGAGCGTGATCGGATAGGGATCGTCGGAATATTCCGACGGCCGGTGCCAGACGCCGTCGCGGCGAAGCGCGTCCCGGACCGCCGCCGGCATCTCCCGCCACATCAGGTCCTCGGTGAAATCGGCGGCCGGCGCGATGCCGATCAGGCCGCAAACGCGCTCGGGCCGCGCCAGAGCGGCGAGCAGCATCAGCCAGCCGCCCATGGACGAGCCGACGATCACCTGCGGCCCTTCGGTCAGGGCATCGAGCACGGCGATCACGTCCTCCGCCCAGCGGCCGATGGTGCCGACGGCGAAATCGCCCGAGGATTGGCCGTGGCCGAAATAGTCGAACCGGACGCAGGCGCGGCCCTGCGCACGGCAGGCCTCGGCCAGGGCGCTCGCCTTGGTGCCGGTCATGTCGGATTTGAAGCCGCCGCAGAAGACCACCCCGGGAGACTTGCCGGGCTCCGAGTAATAGGCGATTGTGGCGCCGTCGGCGCGCCTGAGGTGACGTGCTGGAGGAATTGTGGTCATCGCCGAAAAAAAGCCGGAAACCGAAACCGCGTCGCATGTTAGCACCGCGCCGCCAAGGCCCGAAAGGGCCGTGGCGCCGACCGTGTTGCAGGTCTTGCCGAGCCTTGGCGTCTCGGGCGGCGTGGAACGCACGGCAATCGACCTCACCGCGGCGCTGACGCGGCGCGGCTGGCGCGCGCTTGTGGCTTCGGCCGGCGGGCCGCTCGAGCACGAGATCCGCCGCGCCGGCGGCGAGCATTTCACGCTGCCGCTCGACAGCAAGAACCCGCTCCGCATGAGCGCCAACGCCCGGCACCTGGCCGAGCTCATCCGCGCGCAACGGGTCGACGTGGTCCATGCCCGCTCGCGCGCCCCCGCCTGGAGCGCCCACGCAGCGGCGCGCCGCACCGGCGTTCTCTTCGTCACCACCTTCCACGGCACCTATGGCCATGGGGGCGCGCTCAAGCGGCGCTACAACCGGATCATGCTCAAGGGCGAACGGGTGATCGCCAATTCGGCCTTCATCGGCGCGCATATCCGGAACGTCTACGGCATGGCGGAGGACCGCCTCGTGGTCATCCCGCGCGGCGTCGACGTCGCCCGCTTCGACCCGGAGGCGGTCTCGAACGAGCGCATGATCACCCTCAGCACCGCTTGGCGCGTACCGGACGGCCGCCCGGTCGTTCTCTTGCCCGGCCGGATCACCCGCTGGAAGGGTCAGGAGGTTCTGCTCGACGCCCTGGTCGCGCTCGGCCGGCCGGACGTCTTCGCGCTGCTGGTTGGCGACGACCAGCGCCGGCCGCGCTATCGTGCCGAGTTGTTGCGCAAGATCGGCGCCCTTGGCCTCGAAGGCCAGGTCCGACTGATCGGCCCGTGCCGCGACATGCCGGCGGCCTACAAGCTCGCCGACGTAGTGGTTTCGGCCTCGACCGATCCGGAAGCCTTCGGCCGCGTCGCCGTCGAGGCGCAGGCGATGGGCCGGCCGGTGATCGCGACCGACCATGGCGGCTCGCGCGAAACCGTGATCCCCGGCGCCACCGGCTGGCTGGTTCCGCCTGGCGACGCCGCCGCGCTGGCCGGCGCGCTGGAGCGGGCGCTCCGCCTCGGCCCCGCCGCGCGGGCCGAGCTCGCGGCCGAGGCGAGGCACCACGTGCTCGAACGTTTCACCGTCACCCATATGACCGAGGCGACGATGGCGGTCTATTCCGATCTCCTGGCGTGGCGTCGAGGATAGTCGCGACGCGCCGGATCGCGATCGCGGACCGCCGCGCCACCTGTGACCGGGATGCGACAGGTTGCGCGCAACCCCCAAAAGGCCGCGGCGCAACCCCCAAGAAGTTCTTGCTTTGCAACCGCCTCGGGCTAGACTTCGCAGCTTGCACCCTGGGTGTGATGCGCCCTCTGCCGCGCCCCGGGGGTTAGGTCGGATAAATTACCAAAAGGAGAAGCCTCGATCGCCCGCCCACCGATTTCCGCGCCCCCATCCCGCGAGGGGCCGCGCGTCAACGATCAGATCGCCGTCCCCGAAGTGCGATTGATCGATCATCAAGGCGAAAACCTTGGTGTCGTTTCCATTAGAGATGCATTGGCCCGCGCCGAGGCCGTCGGTCTCGACCTGGTCGAGATTTCGCCGTCGGCGCAGCCGCCGGTGTGTAAAATTCTGGACTTCGGCAAATACAAATACGAAGCCCAAAAGAAGGCCAACGAGGCACGCAAGAAGCAGAAGATCATCGAGATCAAGGAGATCAAGCTTCGCCCCGGCATCGACGATCACGACTACGACGTCAAGATGCGGGCGATGACGCGTTTCCTCGGCGAAGGCGACAAGGTCAAGGTGACTTTGCGCTTCCGCGGCCGCGAGCTCGCGCATCAGGATCTCGGCGCCAAGGTCTTAGACCGCGTGCGCGAGGATCTCGTCGAACTCGGCAAGGTCGAGCAGTGGCCGAAAATGGAAGGCCGCCAGATGACCATGGTGATCTCGCCCAAATAGCCGTCGCGACGTCGGGCGGCGCCGACCGCATGCCGATCGCACAAC
>JAJYTL010000014.1 GCA_021793055.1 Pseudomonadota bacterium | reverse complement strand
ATACAGCGAGCGCTCGTTGCCCGGAATGATGCGCGACGAAAACACCACGAGGTCGCCGGGATCGAGCGAGACCGCGGGGTGGGTGCCGCTCGCGATGCGCGCCATGGCACCGCGCGGCTCACCCTGGCAGCCGGTGCAGAGATAGAGAACCTTGTCCGGCGGCAGGTAGCCGGCAGCGCGCTCGTCCACGGTCTCGATGTCGGTGAGATAACCGTTTGCCCGCGCCGCCTCGGTGACACGCTGCAGGGCGCGACCGACCAGCACGAGATGGCGGTCGAGCGCCGCCGCGACCTTCGCCACCGTGTCGATGCGGGCGACGTTGGAGGCAAAGGTGGTAATGGCGATCCGCTTCGGCCGCCCACGCAACAGCTTTAACAGGCTCTCGCGGACCGCGCCTTCCGAGCCGGACTGGCCGGGGCGAAAAACATTGGTCGAATCGCAAACCAGTGCCAGAACTCCGGCGTCGCCGACCGCGCTCAGGCCCTCGGCGTCGGTCACCGGGCCGACCAGCGGTTCGGGATCAAGCTTCCAGTCGCCGGAATGGAGCACCGTGCCGAAGGGCGTATCGATGACCAGCGCGGTCGATTCCGGAATCGAGTGCGTGATCGAGAGCGCCCGCACCTTGAACGGCCCGAACTCCATGACCTGTCCGGGCTCGAACTGAGACACCGGCGCCTGGTCGGCGAGCCCCGCGTCCTGCAGCTTGCGCCGAAGCAGCGCGGCGGTGAACCCGGTGGCATAGATTGGGCAGCGCAGCCGCCGCCAGAGGTGGGCCACGGCGCCGAGATGGTCCTCGTGGGCATGGGTCAGGACCAGGGCCAGGAGGTTGTCGCGATCCGCCTCGATGAAACTCGGGTCCGGCACCACCACGTCGATGCCGGGCAGGGTCTCGTCGGCAAAGGTCAGTCCGAGATCGACCATCAACCATTTGCCGCGACAGCCGTAGAGATTGAGATTCATGCCGATCTCGTTGGCCCCGCCAAGCGGCAGAAAGAGCAGGCGATCATCGGCGGCGCTTGCCGTCATGACGCGGCCCTTCCCTTGTTGCGGCGATAGATTTCGAGGAGCCCCCGCATCGTCAGATCCGGAACCCAATGCTGGATGACGTCGGTCGCGCCGCGGAACAACGGCGCGAGGCCGCCGGTCGAGATCACCGTCATCGGTTCCTTCCATTCGCCGCGGATGCGTTGCACCAAGCCCTCGATCAACCCGATATACCCCCAATAGACCCCAGAATGCATGCAGGCGACCGTATCGGTGCCGATGACGTATTCGGGCCGCGTGATGGCGATGCGCGGCAACTGCGCGGTGCCGAGATGCAGCGCCTCGAGGCTGAGATTGATCCCGGGCGCGATCACGCCGCCGCGATAATTGCCCTCCGCGTCCACGACGTCGAAGGTGGTGGCGGTGCCGAAATCGACCACGATCAGGGCGCCGGCAAAGCTCTTGTGCGCACCGATGGTATTGACGAGGCGGTCGGCGCCGACCTCGGCCGGGCGGTCGACCAAGGCCTTGACGCCGAGATCGACGCCGGGTGCGCCGACCACGATCGGCTCGCCGCCGAAATAGCGTCGGCAGAGGGTCGTCAGGTTGAACAGCGCCTGCGGCACCACGGTCGCGATGATGGTGCCGGTGATCGCTTCGAGTGAGAGTTTTTCGAGCGCCAGGAGCTGGCTGAGCCAGACCGCGTACTCATCGGCGGTGCGGCCGCTCGAACTCTGCGCCCGCCACTCGTTGACCAGGCGCTCGCCGTCGAACAGCGCAAAGGTGAAATTGGTGTTGTTGGCGTTGATCGCTAGAAGCATGGCCTTGTCCCGGGGTGCGAACGTCCGATCATAGCGCCGGAAACACGTCCCCGGCCAGAATGCGCTCGCGGCTGCCGTCCGCCTTGGCCACGACCAGCGCCCCGGCGTCGTCGAGGGATTCGAACACCCCCTCGATCTCGCGGCCGTCGAGCCTGACGCGCACCGGCCGGCCAAGCCCCGCCGCACGGCCGAGCCAGGCCTCGCGCAGCGGCGCGAAACCCTCTGCCTGCCAACGGGCGAGCCAAGCGGCGAGACGCCCGACATAGGCCGCAAGCACGATCGCGACGTCGGCGCGCGCGCCGGCCGCGGCAAGCGAGGTGACGGGATATTCCACGGCTTCCGGCGCGCTCATGACGTTGATGCCGACGCCAATGACGACCCATCGGATCAGCCCGTCCGGCCCGCTCTGCGATTCGAGCAGAATGCCGGCGCATTTGGCGCCATCGATCAGAACGTCGTTCGGCCACTTGCAGGCGACGCGGCAGGACGCCGGGACCAACTCCGCCGCCGCCTCCGCCACCGCCACCGCGGTCAGAAAGGACAGCTCGGTGCCGTGACTCGGCGCCAGATTCCCCGGCCGCAGCAAAAGCGAGCTATAGAGGTTCCCAGGCGGCGAGACCCAGGCGCGGCCGCGCCGGCCGCGACCGCCGAGCTGCTGCTCGGCCCAGACGAGCGTCCTGTCCTCGGCCCCCGCCTCCGCCAGGCGCCGCGCCTCGTCCATCGTGCTTGCGACCGCGTCTCGCGCGACGAGACGAAACCCGGGCGGCAGAGCGGGCAGACGGGGAGTCGGCGCTTCGGCCGCCATGCGTTAATGAAGCAGCGCGAGAGCGGCAGCGTGGGCGCTGTTCAGGAGCGGCGCCGGATTGGCGAAGAAGAACAGCGTGAAGACCCCGGTGCAGAGCAGCACCGCCGCCATCTTGCGTGTGATCGGCCCGGCCAACGGCTCGCTCGCCGCGTCGAAATACATAACTTTGACGATGCGGAGATAGTAGTAGGCGCCGACCACGCTCGACAGCACGCCGAGAATGGCGAGCGTGTAAAGGTGGGCGTCGATCGCGGCCATGAAGACGTAGAACTTGCCGAAAAAGCCGGCCAGCGGCGGTACGCCGGCGAGCGAGAACATGAAGATCGCCATCACCAGCGCGACCAGCGGGTGCTGCTGCGACAGCCCAGCGAGATCGTCGATGTTCTCGGTCGGCCCGGTCTTGCGGCGCATCAGCAGAATTACGGTAAAGGCGCCCAAGGTCATCGGCAGATAGATCGCGAGATAGATCAGGACGCCGCGGACCCCCTCGACGCTGCCCGCAGCCAGACCGATCAAGGCATAGCCCATATGGCCGATCGAGGAATATGCCATCATGCGCTTGATGTTGCGCTGGTTGATGGCGGCGAAGGCGCCGAGGAACATCGAAGCAAGCGAGATCAGGATGATGATCTGGCGCCATTCGATAGCGACATGACCGAACGGGCCCATCATCACCCGGATGAAGAGGGCGAAGGCAGCGATCTTGGGCGAAGCGGAAAAGAATGCCGTCACCGGCGTCGGCGCGCCCTCGTAGACGTCGGGCGCCCACATGTGGAACGGCACCGCGGAGATCTTGAAGGCGAGCCCGGCGACGAGAAAAACAATGCCGAGCAGAAGGCCTATCGACACCGGCCCGCCCGAGACCACGGCTGCGAGATGGCCGAAGTTGGTGGTGCCCGAGAAGCCGTAGATCAGCGAGCAGCCATAGAGCAGAAGGCCGGAGGCCAGCGCGCCAAGCACGAAATATTTAAGGCCCGCCTCGGTGGCGCGGATCGAATCGCGCTCGAAGGCCGCCATCACATAGAGCGCCAGGGACTGCAATTCAAGGCTGATGAACAGGGCGATGAGATCGTTCGCCGTCACCATCATCATCATGCCGGTGGTGGCGAGCAGGACGAGGATCGGAAACTCGAAGCGCTCGGTGCCCTGAAGCCGGAAGTAGTCGAGGGCGATGATCAGGCTGATGGCCGAGCCGATCAGGATCAGGGCATTGAGGAACACCGCGAAGCGCCCGGTGATGAACAGACCGGAGAAGCCGACGGTGGTGCTGTCGGGTCCAAGGAGCACCAGTACGAAGGCAACGACGAGCGCGATCAGGGAGAGCGTCGCGACCGGGCGCGTAGCCTTGTCGCCGAGGAAGGCGCCGAGCACGAGCAGGACGAGCGCCGAAAGCGCGAGGAAGATTTCCGGCAGCGCGGCGGAGAGGTGGCCGAGGGCGGGAACGATCATCGAAGTGCCCTCACTTTGCCGCGAGCATGATCGAGCGCGGGCTCGATGCGAGCGCGAGCTGATGCTGGTGGATCAACTGCATCACCGAAGCGTGAAAGACGTTGAAGAAGGGCTGCGGGTCGATGCCGATCCACAGGGTCACGACGACCAGCGGCGCGAAGATCGCGACCTCGCGCGGACTCAGGTCGAGAATGTTCATCAGGTCCGCCTTGGTCAGGGCGCCGAAGATCACCCGCCGGTAGAGCCAAAGGCTATAGGCGGCGCCGAGGATGATCCCGGTCGTGGCCAGCGTCGCGACCAGGGTATTGACCTGGAAGGCGCCGACAAGGGTCAGGAACTCGCCGACGAAGCCCGATGTCGCCGGCAGGCCAATGGTCGCGAAAGTGAAGACCATGAAAACGAAGGCGTATTTCGGCATGCGATGGACGAGGCCGCCGTAGCGCGCGATCTCGCGACTGTGCATGCGGTCGTAGACGACGCCGACGCAGAGGAACAGCGCGCCCGAGACGATGCCGTGGCTGATCATCTGCAACAGGCCGCCGTCGATCCCCTGCAGCGTGAGGGTGAACAGACCGATGGTGATGAAGCCCATATGCGCGACCGACGAATAGGCGATCAGCTTCTTCATGTCCTCCTGCATCAGCGCGACCAGGGAGGTATAGATGATCGCGATCACGCTCAAAGTGAAGATCAGCGGCGTGAAGGTCGCGGTCGCGTTCGGGAACATCGGGATCGAGAAGCGCAGGAACCCGTAGGCGCCGAACTTCAAGAGGATGCCGGCCAGAATCACCGAGCCGGCGGTCGGCGCCTCGACGTGCGCGTCCGGCAACCAGGTGTGGACCGGCCACATCGGGACCTTGACCGCGAAGGAGGCGAAGAAAGCGAGCCAGAGCCAAGTCTGCAGCGCCGGGTTGATGTGGGTGTGGAGCAGCACCGCGATATCGGTGGTTCCGGTCGCGAAATAGAGCGCCAGGATGCCAAGCAGCATCAGCACCGAGCCGAGCAGCGTGTAGAGAAAGAACTTGAAGGTGGCATAGATCCGCCGCGGCCCGCCCCAAACGCCGATGATCACGAACATCGGGATCAGGCCGGCTTCGAAGAAGAGATAGAACAGCAGCAGGTCAAGCGAGCAGAACACCCCGATCATGGTCGACTCCATGACCAGGAAGGTGATCATGTACTCCTTGACCCGGCTCTGGATCGACTCCCAGCTGGCAAGTATGCAGATCGGCGTCAGGAAGGTGGTCAGGAGAACGAACAGCATCGAAATGCCGTCGACCCCGAGGTGATAGGTAAAGTTGGTCTCGCCGATCCAGGGATGATTCTCGACGAACTGGAAGCCCGGATTCTGCGGATTGAAGTTGATCCACAGCAGCAGGCTGACCGCGAAGGTGATGAGCGTCGTCCACAGCGCGGCGTAGCGTGCCGATTTTGCCACCGCGGCTTCCTCGCCGTGAAGCACGAAGATGGCGGCGGCGCCGATCAGCGGCAGAACGATAAGGGTGGAGAGAAGCGGCCAGACAACCATGGCTCAGACCCCCACCGCATAGAAATAAAGGCTCATCAGGAACACCACGCCGATCAGCATAGCGAAGGCGTAGTGATAGACGTACCCGCTCTCCAGCGCCCCGGCGCGCCGCGCCAGGATGCGGGTCGAGGTCGCGACCCCGTCTGGCCCGAAGGCATCGATCACCTGGCCATCGCCCCGCTTCCACAGGAAGCGGCCCAGCCATTTCGCCGGATTGACCAGCAGGAAGTCGTAGATCTCGTCGAAATACCACTTGTTGAGCAGGAACTTGTAGAGCGTCTCCTGGCTCTTAGCGAGCGCCGGCGCGATGCCCGGCTGACCGATATACATCTGCCAGGCAATGACAATGCCGAGCAGCGCGCCGCCGAGCGGCAGAAGCTTGGCCCAAAGCGGCAGCGTTTCGAGGTTGGCGAGGGCCGTATGGGTCGGCAGCACGACCAGGGAATGGCCCCAGAAGGCGGCCCAGTGGCCGCTGATCATCGGTCCCGCGAAGATCATGCCGGCGAAGGTCGCGCCGAGCGCGAGGCCGAAGAGCGGCACCTTCATCACCATCGGCGACTCATGCACGTGCTCCATCACGTGATGGTCCGCGCGCGGCTTGCCATGGAAGGTGAGGAAGATCAGCCGCCAGGAGTAGAAGGCGGTGAGCAGCGCGGTGAAGGCGCCCATGGCATAGGCGTAGTTGCCGACCGAGGTGCCGGCGCCGAACGCCGCCTCTAGGATGGCATCCTTGGAATAGTAGCCGGCGAAGAACGGAATCCCGGCAAGCGCCAAGGAGCCGATCCACATCATCACATAGGTGAACTTGATGCGCCTGGCGAGGCCGCCCATCTTGCGCATATCCTGCTCGCCGCTCATCGCGTGGATCACAGAACCCGAGCCGAGGAACAGCAGCGCCTTGAAGAAGGCGTGGGTGACGAGGTGGAAGACCGCCACCGGATAGGCCGAGACGCCGGCCGCGAAGAACATGTAGCCGAGCTGCGAGCAGGTCGAATAGGCGATGACCCGCTTGATGTCGTTCTGCACCAAACCGATCGTGGCGGCGAAGAAACAGGTCGTCGCGCCAACCACGGTCACCACTTCCAGGGTGAAAGGCGCGTATTCGAACATCGGCGACAGCCGCGCCACCATGAAGACTCCCGCGGTCACCATGGTCGCGGCGTGGATCAAGGCGGAGACTGGCGTCGGGCCTTCCATCGCGTCCGGCAGCCAAGTGTGAAGTGGCAGCTGCGCCGATTTGCCGACCGCGCCGAGGAACAGCAGGAGCGTCAGGGTGTCGAGGATATCGACGTGGTAGCCGAGGAAGACAAAGCTCTTGCCGGCGAACCCGGGCGCCGCGGCGAAGACCGGCGAGAACGAGATTGTATGGAAGATCAGGAACACGCCCATGATGCCGAGGCCGAAGCCGAAGTCGCCGATGCGGTTGACGACGAAGGCCTTGATCGCGGCGGCATTGGCCGACGGCCGGTCGTACCAAAAGCCGATCAGGAGGTAGGACATCAGGCCGACGCCTTCCCAGCCGAAGTAGAGCTGCAGGAAGTTGTCCGCCGTCACCAGCATCAGCATGGCGAAGGTGAACAGGCTCAAATAGGCCATGAACCGAGGCCGATGCGGATCCTCGTGCATGTAGCCGATGGAATAGATGTGCACCAGCGCCGAGACCGTGGTCACCGCGAACAACATCACGGCGGTCAGCTGGTCGTCGCGAAGCGCCCACATCACCTTGAACAGGCCGACATCCATCCAGGTGAAAAGCGGCACGGTCACGACGTGGCCGAGCAGCGCGACCTGCCACAGGTTGATCCAGGCAAAGACGGCGGAGAACGCCACCGGAATGCTGGTCACCAGATCGGCGGCGCGATCGCCGATCTTGCGGCCGAAGAAACCAGCGATCAGGGCGCCCGCAAGCGGCAGAAAGACAATGGCGATGGCGAGCACGGACTTAGCCTTTCATCATATTGATGTCTTCCACCGCGATCGTGCCTCGGTTGCGGAAGTAGATGACCAGGATAGCAAGGCCAATCGCCGCCTCGCCGGCGGCGACGGTGAGGATGAAGAGCGCGAAGACCTGGCCGACGAGGTCGCCGAGGAAGGCCGAGAAAGCGACCAGGTTGATATTGACGGCGAGCAGGATGAGCTCGATCGCCATCAGGATGACGATGACGTTCTTCCGGTTGAGGAAGATGCCGAAAATGCCGAGCGCGAACAGGATCGCCGCTACCGTGAGATACTGACCGAGGCCGATTGTCATAAGCAGGTTTCCCGTTGGCTTTTCCGGCTCACACGCCCTGTCCGGGCTTGACCTTTTCCAGCGCCACCGAGTTGACTGGGCGGCGGCCGATCTGCTGGCCGATCTTCTGCCGGCGCACCTCGGGACGCGTCCTGAGCGTGAGCACGATGGCGCCGATCATGGCGACCAGAAGAATGAGGCCCGCGGCCTGGAACAGATAGGCGTACTGGGTATAGAGGATGCGGCCGAGCGCGGCCGTGTTGGACAAGCCGCCCGGCGTCGGCGCCATGGCGAAATGCGCCGCCGCCGGCGAGATCACCCACGAGCCGATGACGAGCAGAAGCTCCATCAACAGGATCATACCGACCAAGCCGCCGATCGGGAGGTAGTTGAGAAAGCCCTGGCGCAACTCGGTGAAATTGATATCGAGCATCATGACGACGAAAAGGAACAGCACGGCGACCGCGCCGACGTAGACAATGACCAGGACCATCGCCAGAAATTCCGCGCCGAGCAGGACGAAGAGTCCCGCGGCGTTGAAGAAGGCGAGGATCAGGAACAGCACCGAATGTACGGGATTCCGCGCCGCGATCACCATGAAGCCCGCGGCGATGGTGATGGCGGCAAAAAGATAGAACGCAATCGCTTGAACGATCATCGTACCCCCCGCGGCCCGCTCACCGGTACGGCGCGTCGGCGGCGATATTGGCGCCGATCTCGCGCTCCCACCGATCGCCGTTCGCGAGCAGCTTTTCCTTGTCGTAGAAGAGCTCTTCACGGGTCTCGGTGGCGAACTCGAAGTTTGGTCCCTCGACGATGGCATCCACCGGGCAAGCCTCCTGGCAGAAACCGCAATAGATGCACTTCGTCATGTCGATGTCATAGCGCGTCGTGCGCCGGCTGCCGTCGTCCTGGCGGGGGCCGGCCTCGATGGTGATGGCCTCGGCCGGACAGATCGCCTCGCACAACTTGCAGGCGATGCAGCGCTCCTCGCCGGTGGCATAGCGGCGCAGCGCGTGCTCGCCGCGGAAGCGCGGGCTCAACGGCCCTTTCTCGAACGGGTAGTTGAGCGTCGCCCGCCGGTGGAACATGTAGCGGAAGGTCAAAGCCATCCCCGCCACGAGCTCGCTCAGGAACAGGCTTCGCGCCGTGCGATCCAGAAACGCCATTTCAAACCTCTCAAACCCCGACCGGGGCGCCGTCGCCGGCTACCTTAATCATCGATCACGCGAAGGCAAGCACGTCACGCGGGCAGCCAGCCGAAGCCGACCAACACCCCGGCAGTGAGCACCAGCCAGAACAAGGAAAAAGGCAAGAACACCTTCCAACCGAGCCGCATCAGCTGATCGTAGCGATACCGCGGGAAGGTGGCCCGCACCCAGACAAAGACGAACAGCAGCGCAACGATCTTGATGATCAGCCAGAGCGGCCCCGGGATCCAGGTAAAGGGCGCGATCGGCAACGGCGGCAGCCAACCGCCGAGAAACAGCACCGAAGTGGTGGCGCTCATCAGGATCATGTTGGCGTATTCGCCAAGAAAGAACAGCGCGAAGGGCATCGACGAATATTCGACCTGATAGCCGGCGACGAGTTCCGCCTCGGCCTCTGGCAGGTCGAAGGGATGCCGGTTGGTCTCCGCCAGCGCCGAAACGAAATAAATCACGAACATCGGGAACAGCGGCACGGCGAACCACACCGTTCTCTGCGCCTCGACGATCGCGGAAAGGTTGAGCGAACCGGCGCAGAGCAGCACCGAAATCATCACGAAACCGATCGAGACCTCGTAGGACACCATCTGCGCCGCCGAGCGCAACGCGCCGAGGAAGGCGTAGCGCGAGTTCGAGGCCCAACCGGCCATGACGATGCCATAGACGCCGAGCGAGGAAACCGCAAAGAGATAGAGAACGCCGACGTTGATATTGGCGATCACCATGCCGGGCGCGAAGGGGATCACCGCCCAGGCGATCAGCGCCAGAATGAAGGTGATCATCGGCGCGGCCAGGAACACCACCTTGTTGGCGCCGGTCGGCAGGATGGTTTCCTTGAACATCAGCTTGACGGCGTCGGCCCAGGGCTGCAGCAGGCCGAAGGGGCCGACCACGTTCGGCCCCTTGCGCAGCTGCATCGCCGCCATCACCTTGCGCTCGAAGTAGGTCAGATAGGCGACCGCCACCAGAAGCGGCACCACGACCGCCAGAATCTCGGCGATGACAATGACGCCGGGGATCACATAACCGTGGACAAGATCAGCCATGGGTGCCCGTCGCCTTCTCGCGCCGCGCCGAAGCCAACGCGCTGCATTCCGCCATGACCGTGGAGGCCCGGCAAATCGGATTGGTGAAGAAGTAGTCGGCGATCGGCAGACCGAAGGGCACCGCCGCCACAGCGCCTTCGCCGCCGAAGGCCGCCCAGGGCGCCGGCTCGATCGCATCGAGCTTGGCGAAGGCCGGCGCGAGCGCGGCCAGCCTCGCCCGCACCGCATCAAGATCGTCATAGGGCAACGTCACGCCCAGGGTTTCCGAGAGCGCGCGCAGGATCGCCCAGTCCTCGCGCGCCTCGCCCGGTGGCGCCACCGCCTTCTGGCCGCGCTGCACGCGGCCTTCGGTGTTGACCCAGGTCGCGTTTTTCTCGGTATAGGCGGCACCGGGCAAGATGACGTCGGCGCGGTGCGCCCCGGCGTCGCCGTGGGTCCCCTGATAGATGACGAAGGCCTTGCCGAGCTTCTGCATGTCGATCTCGTCGGCGCCGAGAAGGTAGACCACCTCGATCGCGCCGCTCGCCGCGCCCTGCAGAATCCCGTCGCGATCGAGCCCGCCCGGCCCCGGCACGAACCCGAGGTCGAGCGCGCCGACACGCGCCGCCGCATGGTGCAGCACGTTGAAGCCGTTCCAGCCCTCCGCGATCATGCCGGTGCTTTCGGCGACGCGACGCGCCTGCGCCAAAACGGCAGCGCCATCGGCGCGCGCGAGCGCGCCCTGCCCCAGGATCAGCATCGGGTTCTTGGCGTCGCGCAAGGTGGCGGCGAAGGGATGGCTGCCATCGGCGATGGCCCCGAGCAGCGCCGGATTGTTGCCGAGCTCCACAACCGGATAGGTGAGATCGAGCGCCGGGCCGATATTGGCGACCGGAATACCGGCGGCGAGCCAGCGCTTGCGGATGCGGGCATTGACCAGCGCCGCCTCGAAGCGCGGGTTGCTGCCGATCAGGAGCACCGCGTCCGCCTGCTCGATGCCGGCGATGGTGGTGTTGAAGAGATAGGCGCTGCGCGGCGCCGCCGGCAGCTTGGCGCCGTCTTGACGGGCGTCAAGATTGGTAACGCCGAGCTTTTGCATCAACTCCTTCAGCGCCAGAACCGACTCGGCATCTGAGAGATCGCCGACGAGGGCGGCGACCCGCTTCGGATCGAACCCCTTGAGCCGGGCGGCGATGGCGGCAAAAGCCTCGGCCCAGGTCGCCGGCGCGAGCTTGCCGCCGCGGCGCACATAGGGCTGGTCGAGCCGCTGGCGCTTCAAGCCGTCATAGGCGAAGCGCGTCTTGTCGGAAATCCATTCCTCGTTGATGTCCTCGTTCAGTCGCGGCAGCACCCGCATCACCTCGCGGCCGCGGGCATCGATCCGGATGTTCGAGCCGAGCGCGTCCAGGACGTCGATCGATTCGGTGCGCCGCAGCTCCCAGGCGCGGGCGGCGAAGGCGAAGGGCTTCGAGGTCAGGGCGCCGACCGGGCAGAGATCGATGACATTGCCGGAAAGCTCGGAACTCGCCGCCCGGTCGAGATAGGTGGTTATCTCCATGTGCTCGCCGCGGTTGATGACGCCGATCTCCGGCACCCCCGCGATCTCGGACGCAAAGCGGACGCAGCGCGTGCAGTGGATGCAGCGCGTCATCGTCGTCTTGATCAGCGGGCCCATGAACTTTTCGCGCACCGCGCGCTTGTGTTCGCGCAACCGGCTGGAATTGTGGCCGTAGGCCATGGTTTCGTCCTGAAGATCGCATTCGCCGCCCTGATCGCAGATCGGGCAATCGAGCGGGTGGTTGATCAACAGGAACTCGAGTACGCCCTCGCGCGCCTTCTTCACCATCGGCGTATCGGTGTGGATCACCATGTTGTCGGCGGCCGGCATCGCGCAGGACGCGATCGGCTTCGGCGACTTCTCCATCTCGACCAGGCACATGCGGCAGTTGCCCGCGATCGAGAGCCGTTCGTGATAGCAGAAGCGCGGGATCTCCTTCCCGGCCGCCTCGCAGGCCTGCAGCACCGTCGAATTGGCGGGGACGGTAACCTCGATCCCATCAACAGTCAGCGTCGGCATACCAAGCCACTCCTAATTCAGGCCGCGAGCACCGGCTTGCGGGCATCGATGCGGCGCTCGATCTCGTCGCGGAAGTGACGGATCAGGCCCTGCACCGGCCACGCGGCGGCATCGCCGAGCGCGCAGATCGTATGACCCTCGATCTGATACGAAATATCCAGCAGTTGATCGATCTCGGCCTTTTCCGCGCGGCCCTCGACAAGGCGCTCCATGATGCGCCACATCCAGCCGGTGCCCTCGCGGCAGGGCGTGCACTGGCCGCAGCTTTCATGCATGTAGAATTTCGACAGCCGCGCGATCGCCTTGACGATGTCGGTCGACTTGTCCATCACGATCACCGCGGCGGTGCCGAGGCCGCTCTTTTCGGCGCGCAGCGAATCGAAGTCCATCAGCACCGTATCGCAGGTCGCCTTCGGCAGCAGCGGCACCGAGGAACCGCCCGGAATCACCGCGAGAAGATTGTCCCATCCGCCGCGGACGCCGCCCGCGTGGCGATCGATCAACTCGCGGAGCGGAATGCCCATCTCCTCTTCCACGTTGCACGGCTTGTTCACGTGGCCCGAGATGCAGAACAACTTGGTACCGGTGTTGTTCGGCCGGCCGAGGCCGGAGAACCAGGCCGCGCCGCGGCGCAGGATCGTCGGCGTGACCGCGATGCTCTCGACGTTGTTTACCGTCGTCGGGCAGCCCCAGACGCCCATGCCGGCCGGAAACGGCGGCTTCAGGCGCGGCCGGCCGGGCTTGCCCTCGAGGCTCTCGATCAGGGCCATCTCCTCGCCGCAGATATAGGCGCCGGCGCCGCGATGGACATAGATGTCGAAATCAAAGCCCGAACCGCAGGCGTTCTTGCCGATCAGCCCGACCTCGTAGGCCTCGCCGATCGCCATTTCGAGCCGCTCCGCTTCGCGGTAGAACTCGCCGCGGACGTATATATAGGCCGCCTTGGCGCGCATCGCGAAACCGGCGATCAGGCAGCCCTCCAAGAGCTTGAAGGGCTCGTGGCGCATGATGTCGCGGTCCTTGCACGTGCCGGGCTCGCTTTCGTCGGCGTTGACCACGAGATAGGACGGCCGGCCGTCGGACTGCTTCGGCATGAACGACCATTTGACCCCGGTCGGGAACCCGGCGCCGCCCCGGCCGCGCAAACCCGAGGCCTTGATCTCGTTCACGATCTCGTCCGGCCCCTTGGCCAGGAGATCCTTGGTGTTGGCGAAATCGCCACGCGCCAGGGCGGCCTTGAGATGCCAGTCCTGGAAACCGTAGAGATTGACGAAAATGCGGTCCTTGTCGCTCAGCATGCTGTCACCCGCCGGACGAATCGGAAGATTTCAAGGTCGTCGGCCCACCGACCGGCGCCGAGGTCTGGCGCTCGACCTGCGGACCGGTCTTCGGCGTTTCGCCGCGCTTCAACGCGTCTAGAAGGCGCACCATCGACTCGCCGTCGAGGTCTTCGTAATAGTCGTCGTTGATCTGCACCATCGGCGCGTTGACGCAGGCGCCGAGGCATTCGACCTCGGTCAAGGTGAACTCGCCGTCGGCCGTGGTCTCGTTCATGCCGATGCCAAGGTGCTTCTTGCAGGCCGAGACGACTTCGTCCGAGCCGCGAAGCCAGCACGGCGTCGTCGTGCAGACCTGCACGAAATGGCGGCCCACCGGCTTCAGGTTGAACATCGTGTAGAAGGTCGCGACCTCCATCACCGCCATATGCGGCATTTTCAGGAAGTCGCCGACATAGCGCAGCGCGGGCTCCGGCAGCCAGCCGCCGCATTGCCGTTGCGCCAGATCGAGCAGCGGCAGCACCGCGCTCCGCTGCCGCCCTTCGGGATAGCGCGCGACGATGGTCTTCGCCTTGGCCAAGTTCTCCGCGGTGAAGGCGAATGGAGCTTCGGCGCTGCTGCTTGAGCCGGTTGCTTCGGTCATCGGTCGATCTCGCCGAAAACGATGTCAAGACTGCCGAGGACAGCCACCGCGTCGGCCAGCATGTGGCCCTTGCAGAGGAAATCCATGGCGTGAAGGTGGGGAAATCCGGGCGCCCGGATCTTGCACTTGTAGGGCCGATTGGTGCCGTCGGAAACGAGATAGACGCCAAACTCGCCTTTCGGCGCCTCGACCGGGGTATAGGTCTCGCCCGCCGGCACGTGATAGCCCTCGGTGTAGAGCTTGAAGTGCTGGATCAGCGCCTCCATCGAGTTCTTCATCTCGGCGCGGCGCGGCGGTGCGATCTTGCGATCCGTAACCCGCACCGGGCCCGAGGGCATCTTGTCCAGGCACTGCTGCATGATGCGGATCGACTGGCGCATCTCCTCGACGCGGCAGAGATAGCGGTCGTAGCAATCGCCGTTGCGCCCCACCGGAATGTCGAAATCCATGTCCTCGTAGGCGTCGTAGGGCTGCGACTTGCGCAAATCCCAGGGCAGGCCGACCGAGCGGATCATCACGCCGGTGAAGCCCCAGGCGAGGGCGTCCGCCTGGCTGACCTTGCCGATGTCGACGGTGCGCTGCTTGAAGATACGGTTCTCGGTCAGCAACCCTTCGAGATCGTCGATGAACTTCAGGAACGGGGCGCAAAAGGCGTGGATATCCTCGGCCAGGCCTTTCGGCATATCCTCGTGCACCCCGCCCGGGCGGAAATAGGCGGAATGGAGCCGGGCGCCCGAGACCCGCTCGTAGAATTCCATCAGCTTCTCGCGCTCCTCGAAGCCCCAGAGGAGCGGCGTCACCGCGCCGACGTCGAGCGCCTGGGTGGTGACGTTGAGGAGATGATTGAGAATGCGGGTGATCTCGGAAAACAGCACGCGGATGTACTGCCCGCGCTTCGGCACTTCGAGCCCGAGGAGCTTTTCCACCGCGAGCGCGAAGGCATGCTCCTGGCACATCGGCGAGACGTAGTCGAGCCGATCGAAATAGGGCACCGCCTGAAGATAGGTCTTGTACTCGATGAGCTTCTCGGTGCCGCGGTGGAGCAGCCCGATATGCGGATCGCAACGTTCGACGATCTCGCCGTCGAGCTCCATCACCAGACGCAGGACCCCGTGGGCCGCCGGATGCTGCGGCCCGAAGTTCATCGTGTAGTTGGCGATCTGAACTTCGCCCATCACTCCCCCTTCCCCGCCTTCTCGTCGCCCGGCAGGACCCTGGTCATGCCCTCCCAGGGGCTGAGAAAATCGAAGGTGCGGAATTCCTGGGTCAAGGTCACCGGCTCGTAGACGACCCGCTTCTCCGCCTCGTCGTAGCGGAGCTCGACGAAGCCGGTAAGCGGAAAATCCTTGCGCAGCGGATGACCCTCGAACCCGTAATCGGTGAGGATGCGGCGAAGATCGGGATGGCCGGAGAACATGATGCCGTACATGTCCCAGACCTCGCGCTCGAACCAGTTGGCGACGGGAAAGACCTCGACCACCGAAGGAACCGGAGCATCCTCCGCGCAGGCGACCTTCGCCCGGATGCGCCGGTTGTGCCTGAGGCTCAGGAGATTGTAGACGACCTCGAAGCGCTGCGGGCGCTCCGGATAGTCGACCGCCGTGACGTCGATCAGCTCGCGGAACAAGCAACCGGCATCGTCGCGGAGAAAAGTCATGACGTCGACGATATCGGCCGCCGACACGTCGATCATCAGTTCGTGGTGCGCCACCCGGAAGGCCGTCACCTGCCCCGGCAAGGCCTCGACCAACCGAGCGCCCAGGCCGCGTAAGCTTTCGTCGTTCTCCATCGACCTTCCGCTACTCCGAAACCGTCACCGCACGAGCGAGCCGACGCGGCGAATTTTCTTCTGCAATTGCAGGATGCCGTAGACCAACGCCTCAGCCGTCGGCGGACAGCCCGGCACGTAGATATCGACGGGCACGATGCGATCGCAGCCGCGCACGACCGAATAGCTGTAATGATAATAGCCGCCGCCGTTGGCGCAGGAGCCCATCGAGATGACGTAGCGCGGCTCCGCCATCTGGTCGTAGACCTTGCGCAGCGCCGGCGCCATCTTGTTGGTCAGTGTGCCGGCCACGATCATCACGTCGGACTGGCGCGGGCTCGCGCGCGGCACGACGCCGAAGCGGTCGAGATCGTAGCGCGCGGCATAAGCATGCATCATCTCGACGGCGCAGCAGGCGAGGCCGAAGGTCATCGGCCAGAGCGAGCCGGTGCGCGCCCAGGACACCAACTGGTCGAGCTTCGAGACGATGAAGCCCTTGTCCGCGAGCTCGGCGGAGAAGTCGGACGGAAGGTCGTGCTTGAGCGCCGGCGGTGCGGCCGCGCCCGGGGCCGGAACGATCACTCCCATTCCAAGGCTCCCTTCTTCCACTCGTAGATGAAACCGATGGTGAGCACGCCGAGGAAGGCCATCATCGACAGGAAACCGAACAGGCCGATCTTGCCGAGCGTGATCGCCCAGGGGAACAGGAAGGCGACCTCGAGGTCGAAGATGATAAAGAGGATCGCCACCAGATAGAAACGGACGTCGAATTGCCGGCGCGCATTATCGAACGGTGCGAAGCCACATTCGTAGGCGCTGAGCTTCTCGGTTTCCGGGTTTTGCCGCGCCACGATATAGGACGCGAGGATGACGATGCCGGCGAGGGCGACGGCGATGACGAGAAAAATCAGAATCGGCAGATATTCGCGGAGCAGATCGGGCACCGACGTTTCTCCTGTTTCCGCTCTCCTGTTTCCGCAACCTGCCGCGCGCGAGGTGAGACGGCGCGCGAAGTTCGCGGCATTATAGGCACCGGACCCGAGGATTGGAAGGCCAAGCTCACGCGAACTGCCGAAGTTTCAAAGCGATGCGGCACAGGCTCGGACCTTGACTGGTTCCTCGGGCTGGCGGGAGTGACGGGGCTCGAACCCGCGACCTCCGGCGTGACAGGCCGGCGCTCTAACCAACTGAGCTACACCCCCGAACCGGAGCGGCCCGGTGTAGGGGCATTTCGCCCATCCTGTCAAGCCGCACCAGAGCCGATGCGCGCGAGAACCGCACTTTCTTTGCAAAACCTCGGCTCACGAGGGTTAGGATGGCGCCGTACGCCGTTCGCGCGCGAAAACTTTTCGCCGATACCTAAGAATTGCTCAAACCAAAAACGCGCGAGCCGCCCCAGCGAGCCGAGGCGATCCGATGCCGCAGAATCCCATCTCCCGAGGCGCCCCACCCCAACGGCCGCCGATTTGGCGCCAGCCCGATGGCAAGCCCGTGGCTTGTGTCGACAAGATCAAGGTTCTGGAGCAGAACTTCGGCGAGATCGAAAGTCTTTGCCAGGAAGCGCTCGAAGACGCGCTGCTCATAGGTTGCGACGAGGCGCAGGTCCGCGCCGCCTTGCACGACTTGATCGAGTCGCTGACCAACCCCTACCGGCAGCCCGAGCGGGCCTAGGCCCCTAAACTAGGCTGCTAAACCAGGGCTGCTTAAAAGACAAGTTCGGGGCCATGGCAAGCGTGGGGTCGGCGCGACCGAGCCCTCCGCCCGCATGGCGAAGCCGGGGCGGTGCCCTGAGCGATTGAATCAGCGGCCCAACATGACCGGAGCGGCGAACGACAAGGTACCCGCCTTGGCGCGAGACAGCGGTCGGGCGGCACCGTCGCGACCGATTTTTCCATGGCGGCCACATCTGGCATCTGATATATGAAATTGTAGATATGTGCTAGGCCCTTGAACGCGCCCGAAACGGCAACCAAGAAAGATTACGCCATGGCCCTAGGCTCCGTCGCCAAGCTTCCGGTGCAGCCGCTCGAGACCGCAGTCAGCTACAAGTCCCAGGCCTACGACGCGTTGAAATCGGCGCTGATCGACCTCGACATCTATGGCACTCCCGGCGATCTGCGCCTCGATGAGCGCCAGCTGGCCCAGGACCTCGGCGTCAGCCGTACGCCGATCCGCGAGGCGCTGGCGCTGCTCGAACAGGAGGGCTTCGTTCGCACCCTGCCCCGCCGCGGCATTTTCGTCGTGCGCAAGAACAAGCGCGAGATTCTAGAGATGATCGTCGTCTGGGCTGCGCTCGAAGGCATGGCGGCGCGGCTCATTACCCAGCACGCAAGCGACGCCGAGATCGCGACGCTCCGGCACATGTTCTCGCCCTTCGCGGCGACGCGCCCGGCCGCCATGCTCGACGAATATTCCAACCAGAACATCCGCTTTCACCAACGCCTGATCGAGCTCAGCCACAACGCGGTGCTATTGAAGACGGCGGAGAACCTGTTTTTGCACATGCGGGCGATCCGCCGGCGCACCATCGGCGAGAACGACCGCGCGACGCGCTCGATCGTCGATCACATGAACATCATTCGGGCGCTCGAGGCGCGGGATACGGACGCGGCCGAGCGCCTCGCCCGGCAACACACCCTCGACCTCGCGGCCCATGTCGAGAAGAACGTCGACTATCTGGAATAGGCGGCGATAAGGCCGCCCGTCCCGGCCCCGACCGGACATAAAAGACCGTAACCAACTCAGCCAGGAGAGCGAAGACGCCCATGAGCAAGGCCTTGCAAGACGTCCATATCCTCGACATGACCCATGTCCAGTCGGGCCCATCCTGCACGCAGATTCTCGCCTGGTTCGGCGCCGACGTGGTGAAGGTCGAGTTGCCCGGCCGTGGCGATATCACGCGCGGCCAGCTTCGCGACCTGCCCAAGGTGGACAGCCTCTATTTCACCATGCTGAACTGCAACAAGCGCAGCCTGACGCTCAATCTCAAAAGCCCGAAGGGCAAGGAGATCTTCGCCCGCCTGCTGGAATGGGCGGATGTGCTGGTGGAGAATTTCGGTCCTGGCGTGCTCGACCGCCAAGGCTTCTCGTGGGAACGCATCCAGGCCATCAATCCGCGCGTCATCTATGCCTCGATCAAGGGCTTCGGCGCCGGACCCTACGCCGACTGCAAGGCTTATGAGACCGTGGCCCAGGCGATGGGTGGCGCCATGAGCACCACCGGCTTCGAGGACGGCCCGCCAACCTCGACCGGCGCCCAGATCGGCGATTCCGGAACCGGCATGCATCTCGCCACCGGCATCCTCGCCGCGCTCTATCACCGCACCCATTCCGGCCGCGGCCAGCGGGTCGAGGTGGCGATGCAGGATTCGGTGCTGAACCTTTGCCGCGTCAAGATGCGCGACCAGCAGCGCCTCGCCCATGGCCCGCTCGCCGAATACCCGAACAAGACCTTCAGCGACGCGGTGCCGCGCTCGGGCAATGCCTCGGGCGGCGGCCACCCCGGCTCCGCCTTCCGCTGCAAGCCGGGCGGGCCGAACGACTATTGTTATGTCATCGTCCAAGCCCAGGTATGGCCCGCCCTCGCCACGGCCATCGGCCATCCCGAGCTTGCCGAGGACCCCGCCTTCGCGACGCCGGACGCCCGCGTCAGCCACCTCGACGAGGTTTTCGCCCTGATCGAGGCCTGGACATCGCAGCGCACGAAATACGAGGTCATGGAGGCGCTGAACGCGGTCGACGTGCCGTGCGGCCCGGTGCTTTCGATGAAAGATCTGATCGAGGATGAATCGCTCGCCAAGCGCGGCATTATCGCCACCGTGCCGCATCCCGAGCGCGGCAGCTTCAAAACCGTCGGCTGCCCGATCATCCTCTCGGACAGCCCGGCCGAGGTGCGCGCCTCGCCGCTTCTCGGCGAGCATACCGAGGAAGTGCTCGAAGGCATCGTCGGTCTCGACAAGGCGGAGATCGCGACGCTTCGCGGCGACGGCGTCGTCTGACGCGAGGGCGGCCGCGGGAACGGGGTCGGCTGGTGGGCGGTGAGGGGTTCGAACCCCCGACCTCCTCGGTGTAAACGAGGCGCTCTCCCAACTGAGCTAACCGCCCCTGCCCGTCCCGGCGCGCCGCCGCCGCCGGGATGCGGAAGCGCAAGCCTAGTTTAGCATGAACCTGAGCCTGGCGCCGCGCGTGCGGTCCGTCGGTCCGCACCGCACGCGCCGCATTGGCAACGTTGCCCACCAACAAGACCGCGGCCCATCGGCCGCGCCGATCCGGGAGACTCATGCGCTCGATCGCGCATGCCGATGCTCGGCGCAAAAACGAACCGGCCGCCTGTTCGGCGGCCAGTCACGTGCGATATACGGTGCAGCCTTAGTTCAGCGCATCCTTCAAGGCCTTGCCCGCCTTGAACTTCGCTTGGCGGGACGCCGGAATCTCGATCTTTTCCCCGGTGCGCGGATTGCGGCCCTCGGATGCCGCACGTTTGGCCACCGAGAAGGTGCCAAAACCGACGAGGCGCACCTCGCCTCCCTTTTTTAGGGCAGCGGTGATCGTCTCGAAAACGGATTCAACAGCTTTCGTCGCGTCGGCTTTAGAGAGATCGGTCTCGTCCGCGACGTGCACGATCAAATCGTTCTTATTCACCTCTAGCCCCCTCTTCTCATGATCGTGTGATCGAGGATCGGCAAGGCCGCCAACGCATCCCCGAAACGAACGCCACTGTACCTGTCGCGCGCTCCCGGCGTCAAAAGGAAAAATCTGCGGTTTTCCTATATTCCCTGACGATTTCCGAACGCCGCGTCAGTGCGTCGTGAGGCTGTCGCGCGCCGGCGGCGCCACCACCGCGGCAGCCTTTTTGTCGTCGTCCTCATCGACCCACTCGATCGGCACGAAGGGACGGATCAAGGCCTGCCGCAACACCTCGTCGACGGTCCCGACCGGAACGATCATGAGGGCGGCTTTCACGTTGTCGGGAATATCGGCGAGATCCTTCTCGTTCTCCTTCGGGATGAGAACCGTCTTGATGCCGCTCCGCAACGCCGCGAGAAGTTTTTCCTTCAGGCCGCCGATCGGCAGCACGCGACCGCGCAGCGTGACCTCGCCGGTCATGGCGATGTCGCGGCGAACCGGAATCTTGGTCAGGACCGAGACGATCGAGGTGACCATGGCGACGCCGGCCGAAGGCCCGTCCTTCGGGGTCGCGCCCTCGGGCACGTGGACGTGAATGTCGCGATGCTCGAACACGGTCGGCTTGATGCCGAATTCCACCGCATGGGCACGAACATAAGAGCGCGCCGCCTGCACCGATTCCTGCATCACGTCGCCAAGCTTGCCGGTGATCGTCATCTTGCCCCGGCCCGGCAGCATGACCGCCTCGATCAGCAGGATTTCGCCGCCGACCTCGGTCCAGGCGAGACCAGTCGTGACCCCGACCATGTCCTCGAGCTCGATCTCGCCGAAGTGGAACTTGCGCACGCCGGCATATTTTTCGAGATTCGAGGCCCCGACCCGCACCCGCTTGGTCTTTTTCGACATGATCTCCTTGACCGCCTTGCGCGCCAGATTGGCGAGCTCGCGTTCAAGATTGCGGACGCCGGATTCCCGCGTGTAGAAGCGGACCAAGTCGCGCAGCGCCTCGTCCGACACCTTCCACTCGCCGGGCTCCAAGCTGTTCGCCTTGCGCTGCTTCTCGATCAGATGGCGCTTGGCGATCTCCATCTTCTCGTCCTCGGTGTAGCCGGAGATGCGGATCACCTCCATGCGATCGAGGAGCGGCTGCGGAATGCGCAGCGTATTGGCGGTGCAGATGAACATGACCTCGGAGAGGTCGTAATCGACCTCGAGGTAATGGTCGTTGAAGCTGCCGTTCTGCTCCGGGTCCAGCACCTCGAGCAAGGCAGAGGATGGATCGCCGCGGAAATCGGTGCCCATCTTGTCCACCTCGTCGAGGAGGAACAGGGGATTCGCGGTCTTCGCCTTCTTCATGGACTGGATGATCTTGCCCGGCATCGAGCCGATATAGGTGCGCCGATGGCCGCGGATCTCAGCCTCGTCGCGCACGCCGCCCAAGGACATGCGCACGAAGTTCCGCCCCGTGGCCCGCGCGATC
>JAJYTL010000342.1 GCA_021793055.1 Pseudomonadota bacterium | reverse complement strand
TCTGTCGGATGTGGGCAAATTTCGCGCCTACGTGGCGAGCCCAGCCGGCGGCAAGGGCCCAGGGCTGCTTTTGATGCAGGAGATTTTCGGCGTCAACGCGCATATGCGCGAGGTCGCCGATCACTTTGCCGAAGAGGGCTACGTGGTAGTGGTGCCGGATCTCTTTTGGCGGTTGGCGCCGCGAATCGAGCTCGGTTTCGGCGACTCGGACATGAAGGAGGCGCTTGGTTATTTCGCTCGCTTCGACGTCGATAAGGCGGTGCGCGACGTGGCCGCGACGCTCAAGGCGGTGCGCGCGATGTCCAAGGTGACCGGCGGGGTCGGCGTCATCGGCTATTGCCTGGGCGGGTTGCTCAGCTATCTCGTCGCCGCGCGCTGCAAGGTCGATTGCGCGGTCTCCTATTACGGCGTCGGCATCGACAAGCGGCTCGACGAAGCCAAGAATATCCGCTGTCCGATCCTGTTCAACTTTGGCGAATCCGATACCTGGACGCAGCCGAAGGCGATCGGCAAGATCCGAAAGGCTTTCGCCAAGCGGACGGATGCGGAAATCTACGTCTATCCCGGTGTCGGCCATGCCTTCGCCAATCCGTATCGTCCTTCCTACGATCGTCCGTCCGCCTGGATGGCGCATTCGCGTACCATCGCGCTTTTGCGCCGCACGCTCGGGCCCCGCTACGACCTCAGCGCGCTCTGGGACATGCACACCTTCTACGAGTTCGGTGCCCGCGACGTGGCGGCGACGATGAAGACCATGGTGGCCGAGCCTTATGTCAATCATATCCCGGTGCTCACCGGCGGTGTCGGCCACGACAATCTGGCCCTATTCTACAAATACCACTTCATTCCGAAATGCCCGGCCGACACCAAGCTCGTGCCGGTCAGCCGCACGGTCGGCGCCGATCGCGTGGTCGACGAGATGCTGTTCTGCTTCACCCATGACACCGAGATCGACTGGATGTTGCCCGGCATCGCGCCGACCGGAAAATATGTCGAGGTGCCACTGGTTGCGATTGTCAATTTCCGCGGCGCGAAGCTCTACCACGAGCATATCTATTGGGATCAGGCCTCGGTCCTGGTGCAAACCGGCTTGCTCGATCCTGGCCGTTTGCCGGTGGTCGGCCGCGAACAGGCGAAGAAGCTACTCGACGAGAAGCTGCCATCGAACCGCCTGATGGGCCGCTGGCGCGACAGCGAGGGCAAACCCGCGCCCTGAACGGCGCGGGCGCGTCGCCTGCTATTTCTTGCCGTGACGCTCCTGCATGATTTCGAGTTGCATCTCCTGTATCTCCGCCATCCGTTGCCATTGCCTGATCAGGAGATAGTCGAGCTTCTCGTGCAGCGCGCGAATCTCGATCTCGGCCTTCAGATTGACCTGGTAGTCGTTGAACGAGCGCAGGCGGTCCTTCTGCTCCTGGCGCTTCTGGCTCATCATGATGATTGGGGCTTGGATCGCGGCCAGGGTGGAAAGCAGGAGGTTGAGCAGGATGAACGGGTAGGGGTCGAAGGCGTCTTTCGACGTCATGTAGACGTTCAGCGCCATCCATCCGGTCATGATGAATAAAAACCAGATGATGAAGGTCCAACTGCCGCCGAAGGTGGCGACCTTGTCGGCGGCGATCTGGCCGAGGGTCCGCTTCTCCTCGTAGGTTTCCTCTATATTGTCGGCGAGGGTATCGGCCCGGGCGATGCTCTCCGCCACTTGGCGCTCGAGCTCGGAGACGTCGCCGTGCTCGGCCTTCAGGCTCTCCTCGACGTAAAGCTGGCGATAGCGGTCGATCTCGCTGCGGGCGATCAGGGAATCGGGCCCAAGATCGGGAAAGTCCCTGCGGATGCGCTCCGCCAAGCTGGGACGGAGCGCGTCCATGGCGATCAGGTCGCCGTGCGGGCGTTTCTGACCCGAGACGGCGCAGACGCCATGCCGGGCCGTCGTCTTGTCGTCGCTGTTCCTCGTCATCGCCACCTCCTTGTTGCGGTGGTTCGTGCCTGTGGGCCTTGGCCTGCCCCAAACCCGCTTAGCATAAAAAATGCCGGTCGTCGCGGGACGCACGACGACCGGCATCTCGAGGCAGCGCGGGCCGCGGTCGCGGCCCGCGCGGCTCAGGCCGCGGATCGCCCGGGCGCGGCCTCCAGATCTTCGAGGCCGCGTTTCGCCGGTTCGATGCCCCAGAGGGCGACCACGATGATCTGCAGAATCAGCAGGCCGATCACCAGGGCGAGAACGCCGGCTACGCCGTGCGCCTTGAACAAGGAGATCACGATGAAGGGCGTGACGATGGTGGCGCCGCGGCCGATCATGTTGCAGATGCCGTTGGCACGGAGCCGCACCTCGGTGGGAAATATTTCCGAGGTATAGACGCCGTAGATCATCGCGGTCAGGATATAGACGCCGACGATCAGGAAGAATCCGACGGAGAGCAGCACTTCCGGCGTTTTGGCGAAGGCATAGACGTAGCCGCACAGAATGGTCAGCAGCGAGGCGCCGATGATCGTCGGCCTGCGTCCGAGCCGGTCGGCGGCAAAAGCGCCGATGGCGCAGCCGAAGGGCGAGCCCAGGGCGATGATCAAGGTATAGGCCAGCGACTTGGTGACGCTCATCCCCTGGTGGACGAAGAACGTCGGCAGCCAGACCACGAAGCCGAAGATCAGCGTGTTGACCGTGACCAGCACGACCGAGCCGACGACCATGCGCGGGAGCAAGGCGCGGCTCGCGAGCGAGGCCAGGTTCCAACTCGGGATCGGTTGCGCCGGCGCCGGGGCGGACAAGGGCTTGCCGCCGGATGCCTCGCGCTCGATCGCCTGCATCAGCGCCTCGGCCTCCGCGTTGCGGCCGTTGGTTTCGAGCCAGCGCGGCGATTCGGGCAGCCGCTTGCGCAGGTACCAGACGATCAGCGCGCCGATGCCGGCGATGACGAACATCGGCCGCCAGCCGAAATGGGGCACGATCAGGTTGGCGAGGACCATCACCGCGGGCAGGCCTGCGACCACCACGAAGGCCATGAAGGCAAGCCAGCGGCCGCGTGACTTCGGTGGCACGAACTCAGTCATGGTGCTGTAGCCGACGACGATTTCGGCGCCGAGGCCGAATCCCATGAGGAACCGGAGCCCGTTCAGCACGTTCATGCTTGGCGCGAAGGCGGCGGCGAGCGAGGCGAGGCCGAAGATCATCAGATTGAACTGATAGGTGAAGCGACGGCCGAAGCGGTCGCCGAGGAAACCGGCGGCGAGCGAGCCGAGCGTCATGCCGACGAAGGTCAAGGAGACGAACTGGGCGTTTTGCGCGAGCGTCGAGAAATGGCTGTGCACGGTGGCACCGAGCACAGCCGCTGTGACATAGAGATCGTAGCCGTCGAAGAACATCCCGGCCGCTATGAGCCAGAAAATCCGGTAATGGAACGAGGAGATGGGCAGCCGGTCGAGCCGCCCGCCCGCATTTACGCCCTGGGTCGTTGTCGTCGTGGTCATCGGTTTCACTCCCGTGAGATTTATCTGGTTTTGTGCCTCGGTAAGCCGAGGTCGAGGTCGCCGTGGCGGGCTGTCACCCGGCGGTTAAGAAATCGTCGATGGCTGCGAGAAAGGCTAGCGGCTGCTCGAGCGGCGGGCAATGGCCGCAGCCTTTCATCTCTTGAAACAACGCGC
>JAJYTL010000341.1 GCA_021793055.1 Pseudomonadota bacterium | reverse complement strand
CAGGCGGTTGGCGAAGCCCTGATCCGGGCCGGCGCCGCGCCCGGCAATGTCGAGATCGTGGCCGCCAGCGATAATTCCGCGCCCTTTGTCGCGGCGGCGACGGGCGCCACGGCACGGCCGCGCGTCGAAATCTTTCTCGAAAATTAGCGCCATTTCGGCTACACAGCAGGAAGGTGGCGTTCACCGAATCGGGGGGTGGGCCCCCGCGGCACGCTAACCATTTGGGGTTGATCCCGATGGACCAGGAATTTCACCGCATCAAGCGGTTGCCGCCCTATGTCTTCGAGCAGGTGAATCGCATGAAGGCGCGGGCCCGCGCCGCCGGCGAGGACATCATCGATCTCGGCATGGGCAATCCCGACATGCCGACGCCGGCCCACATCGTCGACAAGCTGGTCGAGGCGGCGCGCAACCCGCGCGCCCATCGCTATTCCACCTCGCGCGGCATTCCGGGGCTGCGGCGCGCGCTCGCCGGCTATTACGGCCGCCGCTTTGGCGTCGATCTCGACCCCGAGACGGAAGTGATCGCGACTCTGGGCTCGAAGGAGGGCCTCGCCAATCTCGCCATGGCGATCACCACGCCGGGCGATACCATCGTGGTGCCGAACCCGAGCTATCCGATCCACCCCTACGGCTTCATCATCGCCGGCGCGACGGTGCGCGACGTGCAGATCGGCCCTGGCATCGATTTCATGGCCGGCCTCGAGCGCGCGGTAAGCCATCTGGCGCCGCCGCCGGTGGCGATCGTGGTGAACTTCCCGGCCAATCCGACAGCGATGACGGTTGACCTCGACTTTTACGGCGAGCTGGTCGAATTCGCGCGTGCCAAGGGGCTCTACATCCTCTCCGACGTCGCCTACGCGGAAATCTATTTCGACGACAAGCCGCCGCCGTCGATCCTGCAGATCCCCGGCGCCAAGGATGTCGCGGTGGAATTCACCAGCATGAGCAAGACCTACGCCATGCCGGGCTGGCGCATTGGCTTCGCGGTCGGCAACCGCCGCCTGATCCATGCCCTGACGCGGATCAAGTCCTATCTCGACTACGGCGCTTTCACGCCGATCCAGGTCGCCGCCACCGCGGCCTTGAACGGCCCGCAGGACTGCGTCGAGGACATGCGCCGCATTTACCGGTCGCGACGCGACGTGTTGATCCGCGGCCTCAACCAGGCCGGCTGGGACGTGCCGAGCCCGACCGCCTCGATGTTCGCCTGGGCACCGATCCCGAAGCCCTTCCAGCATCTCGGCTCGCTCGAATTCGCCAAGCTGCTGCTCACCGAAGCCAAGGTCGCGGTCTCACCCGGCATGGGCTTCGGCCAATACGGCGACGGCCATGTCCGCATCGCGCTGGTGGAAAACGAGCAGCGCATCCGCCAAGCCTGCAAGAACATCAAGCGCATGTTGAGCTTGCCGGATGAGGTTCTGGCGCTCGCGGAGAAACGGGCTCTGGCATCTTGACCGCACCGCTCGCTCTCGGCGTCGCCGGGCTTGGCACCGTCGGCGCCGGCTTTCTCCGACTTCTCGCCGAACAGAGCGAGGTCATGGCGCGCCGCGCTGGGCGGCCGATCCAGGTAGTCGCGGTTTCGGCGCGCGACAGGATGCGCGATCGCGGCACCGATATTTCCGCCTTCCGCTGGCATGACGACCCGGTGGCGCTGGCGGCGGATCCCGCCGTCGCGGTGGTGGTCGAGCTGATCGGCGGCGCCGACGGCGTCGCCAAGACGGTGTGCGAGACCGCGATCGCCAACGGCAAGCCGGTGGTGACCGCGAACAAGGCATTGCTCGCGATCCACGGCGCCGACCTCGCCAAACGCGCCGAGGCGGCAAAGGTGCCGCTTTATTTCGAGGCCGCGGTGGCGGGCGGCGTGCCCATCGTCAAGGCCTTGCGCGAAGGCCTCGCCGGCAACAGCTTCCGGCGCGTCTTCGGCATCCTGAACGGCACCTCGAACTACATCCTGACCCAGATGCAGGAGAGCGGCCGCGACTTCCAGAGCGTGCTCGACGAGGCGCAGGGCCTCGGCTATGCCGAGGCCGATCCCTCCTTCGACATCGACGGCGTCGACGCCGCGCACAAGCTCGCCATCCTAACCAGCCTCGCCTTCAACTGCCCGGTCGATTTCTCGGCCGTGCATGTCGAGGGCATCCGCCACGTCTCGGCGCTCGACATCGCGTTCGCGCGCGAGCTCGGCTATCGCATCAAGCTGCTCGCCATCACCCAGGCGACCGCGAACGGCATCGCGCAGCGGGTGCATCCCTGCATGATCGACGCAGAAAGCCCGATCGCCCATGTCGACGGTGTGTTCAACGCCGTGGTCGCGGAGGGCAATTTCGTCGACCGCACCATGTTCGTCGGCCGCGGCGCCGGCGCCGGGCCGACCGCCTCGGCGGTCGCCGCCGATATCGTCGATCTCGCGGCGGCGCGCCAGGCGCCGCCGTTTGGCGTCCCGGCCTCGAAATTCGGCCGATTCGAGGCCGCCCCGATGGACCGCCACCGCGGTCCTTACTATGTCCGGCTCATGGTTTATGATCGTCCCGGCGTGATCGCCGACATCGCCGCCGTGCTGCGCGACGAGCGGATCTCGATCGAATCGCTCATCCAGCGCGGCCGCGCCGCGCCCGGACAGGCGGTGCCGGTGGTGATGATCACGCACGAGACCGAGGAAGCGGCGATGGTCAAGGCGCTGGAAAAAATCGGCCACTTGGCGACCGTGTGCGAGCGGCCGCGGATGATCCGGATCGAGGGGCTCTAGGCAATCCCGAGCGCAGAAAACAGAAGGCTGGCGATGACAAAAAAATCGACTCTGCAGCGGCCGCTGACGCTTGAAGTGGTGCGCGTCACTGAAGCCGCGGCGCTCGCCGCCGCGCGCTTCATGGGGCTCGGCGACGAGAAGGCGGCGGACCAGGCGGCGGTGGACGCCATGCGGCGGACGCTGAACGCGCTGGCGATCTCGGGCAAGGTGGTGATCGGCGAAGGCGAGCGCGACGAGGCGCCGATGCTCTATATCGGAGAAAAGGTCGGCAAGGGCGAAGGCCCGGCGGTCGATATTGCGCTCGACCCGCTCGAAGGCACGACGCTGACCGCGAAAGGCGGGCCGAACGCCTTGGCGGTTCTGGCCCTGGCCGAGGCCGGCGGCTTCCTGCACGCTCCCGACGTCTATATGGACAAGATCGCGGTCGGCGGCGACCTCCCCGAGGGCGTCGTCGATCTCGACGCGAGCCCGAAGGAGAACATCGTCGCCCTTGCCAAGGCCAAGGGCATCCCGCCGGAGGGCTTGGTCGCCTGCATTCTCGACCGGCCGCGCCATGCCGAGCTGATCGCGGCGGTGCGCGCCACCGGCGCCCGGGTGCGGCTGATCCCGGACGGCGACATCGCCGGCGTCATCGCAACCACCGATCCGCGCACCGGGGTCGACATCTATTTCGGCACCGGCGGCGCGCCGGAAGGCGTCTTGGCCGCCGCCGCCCTGCGCTGCATCGGCGGCCAGATCCAGGGTCGCCTGCTATTCCGCAACGACGATGAACGCGGCCGCGCACAGCGCCTCGGCCTTACCGATCTCAACCGCAAATACGGGCTGACCGACCTCGCCTCAGGCGAGGTGCTGTTCGCCGCGACCGGGGTCACCGACGGCTCGATGCTGGATGGCG
>JAJYTL010000340.1 GCA_021793055.1 Pseudomonadota bacterium | reverse complement strand
GGGCGCGCGCAAGCTGGAGGGCGTGATCGGCCCGATGTTGAGTCAGTAGAACAGGCTCATAACGACCTGGGTAATAAGAGTCGGAACACGCATGGGCGATGAACGAAGCCTCGCTCTCGGCTATGAGATGGCAGCGCAGCGCCTCATCATGATAAAGCGGCAAGTCCAGTCCACCTGTGAGCGCATGGGTGTAGGACCGAGTAATACCGAGCTTGCCGCTGCGGTCGGCAAACCATCGCCGTCCCATGATAACGCCAAGCCTGGCTCCCTTGATCTCCTGTAGCGCCCGGCGCAACTGATCGAGCAAAGCCGGTGCGGAGCCCGCTTGCGAGTCGACCCCGTCCAACACGGGATGGACGACGATGTCTGCGATACCATGGTGCCAGGCAAGCATTGCCGCTTGCGTGAGCGAATCGATGTGGCCGTGGACGCCGGCATCCGATAGCAAGCCCACGATATGGAGCTTACGATTAGGCACTAGGCGACGCCACAATGCCAATTCAGCCCAGCTTCCATCGCGATAGGCCGCCTGAATGCGCGATAGCGTGGAAGGGATGACGAAGCCGGCACCAATGGTCATGTGCCCGACCTCCGAATTTCCGACCTGTCCCTCGTCCAGACCGACCGGCTTGCCGGAGGCTTCGAGCAGCG
Source organism: Pseudomonadota bacterium (assembly GCA_021793055.1). Classification (GTDB taxonomy): domain Bacteria; phylum Pseudomonadota; class Alphaproteobacteria; order Ferrovibrionales; family Ferrovibrionaceae; genus JAJYTL01. Next base: position 3,005 of record JAJYTL010000340.1, on the reverse strand, counting down.
CGAAGCCGTGCCGGGACATGCAGGCGAACCAGGTTGGCATTGTACATGCGGTAACGGCGTTTCCTGGCTTGGGATTGTCCAGGCCGGCACCATCCAGCACGAGAAGGAGCGCGCGAGCGGGTTCCATGTTCAGGCCACCGCACTCACGGCCGCCGCATTGTGATGCTGCTGGAACCGCGCGAGTTCATCCCAGAAGCCCGGAAACGACTTGCCGACGCAACGCGGATTGACGATGTCGATGCCCGGATGCAGAAGACCCAAAATCGCAAAGCACATGGCGACGCGATGATCGTCGTAGGTCTCGACGACGGCAGGCTTGACCGTACCGGTCGGCATGACGACGAGGAAGTCCGGCCCTTGCTCGGCGTTGACGCCAAGCCGCTGAAGCTCGGTAGTTGCGGCGTGGATGCGGTCGCACTCTTTCACACGCAGGTTCGCGATGTTGGTGATCCGTGTCGACCCCCTAGCAAGCGCCGCAACCGCCGCGAGTGTCAACACCGTGTCCGGCATAGTGTCCATATCGACGTCGACGCCGTGGAGCGGCGCGCCTGTCAGAGTGATCGAGTCCGCGGCGATCGAAAGCGCGCAGCCCATTTGCTGCAAGACCTTCGCAAAGCCGACGTCGCCCTGCGCCGATCCCGTGCCGATGTGGGGAATCACAATCTTCGTGCCAGTGACGGCGGCCGCCGCGAGGAAGTACGACATTCCCGAAGCGTCAGCCTCAATATCGATGACGGAACTCTGCGACATTCCGCAATGCACCACATAGTAGTCGGGCGTCACTTCCGTGACACGGATGCCGCATGCGCCCATCATGCCGCTGGTCATCTGGACATAGGGCTTGGAGACGACCTTGCCTTCGACCAGTACCGTCACCGGCCCGTCCGTTTGCTGGGCGGCGAGCAGAAGCAGCGAGCTCGTGAATTGCGACGACGTCGAGCCGCTGACTCGCCAGAAGAGCGACGTATTGATTTTGGAGCCGCCACGCACCTTGATGGGCAGGCAATTAGCCGTCTTCAGGCACTCGAATCCGACGCCGATATATTGAAAGGTACTCAAAAGGTCGCCCATGGGACGCTCCGAGAGGCGGGCGTTGCCTGTCACCGTCGTGTCGCCATGGGCCATCGCCGCGAAAGAAAGCAAGAATCGTGCGGGTGTGCCTGCCCCACCGACATAGATCGGCTCCTTGGGCGCGGTCAGCCGCGCGGCGTCTCGCTCGACCACGTAGCCATCCGCCGTCTTTGTGACCGAAAGGCCGCCGAACTGGTTCAGGCATCTGGCAAGATGATCCGTGTCCTCACAATGAAGCGCACGGCGGATCTCTGTTTTCCCGAGACGCTGCGCGGCCAGGATCAACGCCCGGTTGGTGAGAGATTTCGACCCGGGGATGTTTGCGACAAACGGCTCGGCGCTAAATGCGTTCGTGGGCGTGATGAGGTGGGCCATCAGGGATCTCCAATCTATGCAAGAGGAAGGATCAGAATGCAGCGCCGTAATATCTGTGATTCTAGTATAGACGAAGTATTTTTGCCGCGTCAATTCTATTATTCTGCATTGATCGAATTATTTTTCGGAAACCCGGCATTTCTCAAAGGAGGACGGCATCAACCTGCAGGCAGACAAGGCTGCGGCGACGTGGCTCGCCACAGTCGCCGCAAACTTTCAAGAATCGGATGCCGTTATTGTGGGATCTGATTCGCACGCGCTGGGGCTGAGCAGCCGCAAGCGCTGTAGGGGAATGGCAACAATGACGAGGCCAACGAGCATGAAGGCGATACCACTGACCCGCAATGGTCCGAACTGCTCGCCGAACACGATCGCCGAGGTGATGGCGCCGACGCAAGGCGACAACAGGGCGAACGGCGCCACGGCTCCCGTCGAATACCGCTGTAGCAAGCTGCCCCAAATAGCGTAAGCAAATACGCTGGCGAAGACGCCGAGATAGATCGGAGCGGCAATCCCGCTCCACGATGCGTGTGTCAGGGCCGAGAACAGAGCCCCCGGTCCCTCGGTCGCAAATGAAATAGCCAGCGCCGGCAGCGGAGGCACAAGGCTCGCCCAGACCATCAGGCGAAGCATATCCACCTTGGGAAGGCGCTTGACCAGGACATTGCCGACAGCCCAGCTAATCGCCGAGGCGAGCGTGAGCGAGAAGCCGAGGAAGGTTATCGAGCCGCCAATCGTCAGGCCAATCAACAAAAGACCCGTAAAGGCGACCAGCATTCCCGTGATCTGTCGTGCGTTGGGCCGGTCGCCGATAACCAGGGCGGCGAAGAGAACGGTGAATAGAGCCTGCGTTTGCGACACGACCGCAGTCAGCCCGGCCGGCATCCCGAACGAGATCCCGAAGAACTGTAGCAGGAACTGGCCCGTGAAAACTGTCAACCCGATGGCGATCAGAATCGGCCAGGGAATGTTCGGCCGCGGAAGCCAGATGACCGCAATGGCCGCAACGATGAACCGAAGAGCGGTCAATTCCGGCGGCGTAAAGCTTTGCAAACCGACTTTGCTGACAACGAAGGCAACGCCCCATATCACCGCCACCAGGACAGCCAGCGCAACGTGGGCCAGCTTCATTGTGGTCTGGTCCATCCCGATTGATCCATTTGTTGAACTCATGGTTTCCTCCATAGTCGATTGCGCGGACGCGCTTTGGTAAAGGTTCTACCGACGCACGCAGCGGCCCTTAGCGGCGGCACACTCTCACGAGTCCGCCGCCTACCGCGACGACAATAACGATCATTCTAGATCGATAGAATTATTAAACGCCCAGACGCCGGTCCGGTCAAGCGATTTTTTGGAGGCGTACAGGGCTTAATCTGAGCTTCCTTCTTTTGAATTACACAGATCATTGATCTGGAACGATAATTTCTGATCGGGCGAGGTGGTTACTGTGGTGAGAAGGTCGAGCGCCTTATTGGGGGTCGGTCACGAAAGTACATTTTACGTACGCCAGACCTGAACATAGAGAGAATTGATCGAACGATTCTGAGTTCATGTTAACC
>JAJYTL010000339.1 GCA_021793055.1 Pseudomonadota bacterium | reverse complement strand
ATAGAGTGAGGTCTCCTCGGCATTGCGCAGATCGGGCTCGGAGACGATCTCCATCAGCGCGACACCGGCGCGGTTGAGATCGACATAGGTCTTCGCCGGATGCTGGTCGTGCAGACTCTTGCCCGCGTCCTGCTCGAGATGGAGCCGGGTGATGCCGACCTCGCGCACGCCGCCGTCGGCGAGGTCGAGCAGGATGCGGCCCTTGCCCACGATCGGCTGGGTGTATTGCGAGATCTGATACCCGGCCGGCAGATCGGGATAGAAATAGTTCTTGCGGTCGAAAACCGAGCGCCGATTGATCTCCGCCTTGAGCCCGAGCCCGGTGCGGACCGCCTGGCGCACGCACCATTCGTTGATCACCGGCAGCATCCCCGGCATCGCCGCGTCGACCAGCGAGACCTGCGAGTTCGGCGCCGCGCCGAACACCGTCGCGGCGCCGGAGAACAGCTTCGCCTGCGAGATCACCTGGGCGTGCACCTCGAGCCCGATGACCGTTTCCCAGGCGCCGGTGCGCCCCTCGATCAGATATCCGTTCATGACCGCCACCACGGTTCGGGCATCATCGTGAAATCGGCCGCCTGTTCCAGCGCGCGGCCGACGCGAAGCACCGTCGCCTCGTCGAAGGCGCGACCGACGACCTGCAGGCCAAGCGGAATCCCCTGCGCGTTCAGCCCCGCCGGCACGGCCAGACCGGGAAGCCCGGCGAGATTGACTGGAACCGTGAAAACGTCGTTGAGATACATGGCGATGGGGTCGTCCGTCTTGTCGCCGAAGGCGAAGGCGGGGGTCGGCGAGGCGGGCGTCAGGATCGCGTCGACGTCGTCGAAGGCGTGCTTGAAGTCGCGCGCGATCAAGGTACGCACCTGCTGCGCCTTGCGGTAATAGGCGTCGTAATAGCCGGCCGAGAGCACATAGGTGCCAATCATCACGCGCCGCCGCACCTCGGCACCGAAGCCTTCGCCGCGGGTGTTCTCGTACATCGCCGTCAAATTGTCGCCGCCGGCGCGCAAGCCATAGCGCACGCCGTCGTAGCGGGCAAGATTGGACGACGCCTCGGCCGGCGCCACGATGTAATAGGCTGGCAACGCATAGGACGTGTGCGGCAGCGAGACTTCGTGCACCTCGGCCCCGGCGGCGCGCAGCCAATCGGCGCCGCGCTGCCAAAGCGCCGCGATCTCAGCCGACATGCCGTCCAGGCGATATTCCTTCGGGATGCCGATGCGAAGCCCCTTGACGCCCTTGTCCAGCACCGCCTCGTAATCCGGCACCGCGACGTCGACGCTGGTTGAATCCTTGGGGTCGAAGCCCGCCATGACGCCAAGCATGATCGCCGCGTCGCGTACCGTGCGCGTCATCGGGCCGGCCTGATCGAGCGAGGAGGCGAAGGCGATGATGCCATAGCGCGAGCACCGGCCATAGGTGGGCTTGATGCCGACGGTGCCGGTCAGGGCCGCCGGCTGGCGGATCGAGCCGCCGGTATCGGTACCGGTCGCGCCGCCGACGATGCGGGCGGCGACCGCCGCCGCCGAGCCGCCGGACGAGCCGCCCGGCACCAGGCCGCGATTGTCGCCCTTGCGCCGCCACGGATTCTCCACCCGGCCGTAATAGCTGGTCTCGTTGGACGAGCCCATGGCGAACTCGTCCATGTTGCTCTTGCCGACGAGAACCGCACCGGCGTTCCAGAGCTTCGCCGTGACCGTCGATTCGTACGTCGGCACGAAGCCGTTCAGGATGTGCGAGGCGGCGGTGGTACCGACGCCCTTGGTGCAGAAGATGTCCTTGACCGCGACCGGGATGCCTTCGAGCGCGCCCGCCTCGCCGCGCGCGATCCTGGCATCGGCGCGCGCGGCGTCGGCGCGGGCCCGTTCCGGCGTCTCGACAACCATGGCGTTCAGCGCCCGGGCCTCGGCCATGGCGGCGATCGAGGCCTCGGCGAGCTCGACCGCGGAAAATTCCTTCGCCCTGAGCCCATCCCGCTGCTCGGCCAGGGTCAGATCGGTCAGCGCGCTCACCCGACCACCTTCGGCACCAGGAAGAAGTCGCCGGCGCGCTCCGGCGCGTTGGCGAGCACCGCTTCCGGATCGCCGCCCTCGGTCACCTCGTCGGCGCGCATGCGCAGCCGCATCTCGACCACCGAGGTCATCGGCGGCACGCCCGCGGTGTCGACTTGGTTCAATTGCTCCACGAAGGCAAGAATGGCGTTAAGTTCGCCCACCATCGCCTGCTCCGCCTCCTCCGTCACCTGGAGGCGCGCAAGCTGGGCGATTTTGCGGACCGTGGCCTTATCGAGAGACATATGCGACCTTGTGCTTGGCAGTCATGGCATAACGCGGGCGGAAGGTAGCATCGGCGATGATCACGGACAACCCGAACGAGGCGGCGGCGCGGCTGAAGCCCGGCCAACGGCTGCTTGGCCTCGACCTCGGCAGCAAGACCATCGGCCTCGCGCTTTCCGACCCCGGCCTTTGCATCGCTTCGCCCTACGCCACGATCCGCCGCCGCAACCTCAAGCAGGACGCCGAGGCCTTGAAGATGGTGATCGCGCGCGAGGGCGTCGGCGGGCTCGTCCTCGGCCTGCCCCGCAACATGAACGGCAGCGAGGGCCCGGCGGCGCAATCGGCGCGCAAATTTGCCGCCGAAATCGAGGAACTTGTGCCCGATCTCGTCCTCGCCTTCTGGGACGAACGGCTCTCCACCATGGCGGTGACCCGCACCCTGCTCGAGGCCGACACCTCGCGCAAGCGCCGCGGCGAACTCGTCGACAAGCTCGCCGCCGCCTATATCCTGCAAGGCGCGCTCGACAGCCTGCCGAGGCGGCAAAGAGATCCCGCCGTTTGATCGCGGCCGATGCCGTTGAGAAATCGCGCCGGTCGCGCTATTCTGATGCCAGCGTCGCGCGCTGGCATCAAGCGGCGACGTCAAAACATAGGGCGGAACAGGAATTTGGATTGACAGGCCATGCCTTATGGCGTGCTGCTCAGTGTCGTGACGGCGATAATCGTGGTGCTGGCGGGCGCGGCCACGCGCCGCTGGTGGCGTATGGCCGGCGAGCGCCGGCGCCAGCGCCGCCTCGGCGCCGCCTTCGACCGCGCGCAACGGGTGCGTCATGTGGGCACCGGCGAACAGGGCCAGCCCTATTCGCTTTACGGTGAAGAATCCTGGAGGCACTGACCGCGAAAACGCCGCGAACTTGCCGGCCGAGATCGCGAGACGGAGCCTCGGGACCAAACCGCGTCTCGCGGAGCGCCGCGAGACGCGTCCAATCCGACACGAATAGAGTGAAACCATGGCCGCCTTGTCCCTGTCCTTTGTGGTTGCCGCCTCGGGCGGCGCGCTGAGCTTCCTCAGCCCCTGCGTCCTGCCGCTGGTACCGGCTTATCTCTGCTATGTCGCCGGAACCTCGTTCGAGGAACTCGCCGCCGCCGAAGGACGGCCGCCGGCGCTTGCGCGCCGAACCTTGGCCGCCGCCCTCGCCTTCGTGCTCGGATTCAGCACCGTCTTCATTCTCCTTGGCGCCTCCGCCTCGGCCATCAACCGGCTGCTGCTGCCCCACCTGCCCGAACTCGCCAAGATCGCCGGCGTCGTCATCGTCTTGTTCGGACTGCACATGATGGGATTGCTGCGCATCCCCTTTCTCAACCGCGAGGCGCGCTTCAAT
>JAJYTL010000338.1 GCA_021793055.1 Pseudomonadota bacterium | reverse complement strand
CTCGTTGAGGGGACGGATAAAGAAGTGGACGGCGCCATCCGGCCGTTGGCGATGACGATCCCACGGTGCCTGGACTACCAGGTGGGCGCCGTGTGTCCGAGGCCACGGCCCCGGCCAGGAACAGCTCCCAGGATCGGACTTAAAGGGCCCGGGGAAAGAATGCCTGACGCACCGGACAGCAGAACCGTCCGTCTTGAATCTAGGCGCTCTCGAGCTTGGCGGCAATGGTCTCCAGGCGGACGGCGAGACGATCGAGGCCCTGGCCGCCCTCGCTGCGGCGGAGATTTTCCGAAATCTGGGCGATCTCGTTCTTCAGCCGCGAGACTTCGTCGCGGCTCGCGGCGAGATCGTCGGTCACCATCAGCGCGGCAAGCACGAGGAGGCGCGCCTCGCCGACTTGGCCGACCTCGCGCACCAACTCCTGCACCCGCTGGTCGAGATATTGGCCGAGGTCCTGCAGCCGCGCTTCCTCGCCGTCGGCGCAACCGACGGTGTAGCTGCGCTGGTTGATCTTCAGCGTCACTTCGGCCATCGTCCGGTTCCTCCGATCCCGTCGCTTCGGCTCAGTCCCGAAGCAGGGTTTCACAGCTCTCGATCAGCCGCTCGATCCGCGCCGCCGTCGCCTCGGTGACCGCGCGCAGCGCCGCATTGTCGGCCTGAAGCTGCTGCACCACGGCGCTCAGGCGCTCGCGCTCGGCCTGCGCCGCCTTGAGCTTGATTTTGAGCGCCTCGCCGCTTTTCTCGGCTGCCCGCTCGATGCGGACGATCGCCTGTTCCAAGCGCTTGCGTGCGAGTTGCGGATCATCCATCCCGGGCCATCCCCCTCGGGGGCTCACGAAGCCGAACCAAAAAGACCATTGGAAATTAGGCGCTTAGAGCAAGCCTTTTCAAGACGATGATATGATCTGCCGGCTTCTCCCGTCAACCGCCGAAAGCCTGGGCGCGGCAAAGCTCGCCGGGCCCGCGTGGCCGGCCGATTTGCCGGTTGACGGGGAGCCATTTGGCGGTCAATTTTGCCGCGCTTTCGGGTCCGCCCTGTTTCGCGCGCGTCCGCCGCCGCGGCGCGGGGGGCGGCGTTTTCCTCACCTCACGCGGCGCCAGCGAGCCAGCGATGACCGAGACCACAACCACCGACATGCCGGACGCCGCGGGCGCGGCGGTTCCCTTCGCTGATCTGGCGAACGCCATTCGGGCGCTCGCCATGGACGCGGTGGAAAAGGCGAAATCGGGCCATCCCGGCATGCCCATGGGCATGGCCGACGTGGCGACGGTGCTGTTCACCCGGTTCCTGAAATTCGATCCCTCCGATCCCGAATGGCCCGACCGCGACCGTTTCGTGCTCTCCGCCGGGCACGGCTCGATGCTGCTTTACGCGCTGCTTTATCTGACCGGCTATCCCGACATGGATCTGGAGCAGATCCGCAACTTCCGCCAGCTTGAGAGCCGCGCCGCCGGCCATCCGGAGTTCGGCGTCGCCGGCGGCATCGAGACCACCACCGGGCCGCTCGGCCAGGGGCTCGCCAACGCGGTCGGCATGGCCTTGGCCGAACGCCATATCGCCGCCCGTTTCGGTGCCAAGCTGGTCGATCACTTCACTTATGTCGTGGTCGGCGACGGCTGCCTGATGGAGGGCATCAGCCAGGAGGCGATCACGCTCGCTGGCCATCTCAAGCTCAACAAGCTGATCGCGCTCTTTGACGACAACGGCATCTCGATCGACGGCAAGACCGCTCTCGCCACCTCGGAAGACCAGGTGGCGCGCTTCGCGGCCGCCGGCTGGGCGGCGGAGCGGGTCGATGGCCACGATCCCGAGGCGATCGCCGCCGCCATCGCGCGGGCGCAACAAAGCTCGCGGCCGAGCCTGATCGCCTGCCGCACGGTGATCGGCAAGGGCGCGCCCAACAAGCAGGGCAGCGCCGCGACGCACGGCCAAGCGCTCGGGCCCGAGGAAGTGGCGGCGGCGCGGAAGGCGCTGAACTGGCCGCATCCGCCCTTCGTCGTGCCGGCGCCGGTTCTCGATCTCTGGCGTGCCGCCGGCCGCCGCGGCCAGCCGGCCGCCGCCGCCTGGCGCGCCCGGCTCGCCGCCGCCCCGGCCAAGGCGCAAGCGGATTTCGCCGCCGCGCTCGCGGGCGCTATCCCGGCCAAGGTCGAAAGCGCCTTGAAGGCGCGCAAGAAGCGCTTCCTCGCCGAGGGCGGCAAGATGGCGACCCGCAAGGCCTCGCAAGAGGCGCTTGAGGCGATCAACGCCAATATGCGGGAGACGCTGGGCGGCTCGGCTGATCTCACCGGCTCGGTCAATACCCTGACCAAGGGGCTCGCGCCCTTGAGCGCCGAGAACTACGGCGGCCGCTATATCCATTACGGCGTGCGCGAGCATGCCATGGCGGCGGTGATGAACGGCCTCGCCCGGCACGGCGGCGTCGTGCCCTATGGCGGCACCTTCCTGGTGTTCAGCGATTACTGCCGGCCGGCGATCCGCATGTCGGCGCTGATGGGGCTTCGCGTCGTCTATGTCATGACCCACGATTCGATCGGTCTCGGCGAGGATGGGCCGACGCACCAGCCGGTCGAGCATCTGGCGGCGCTCCGCGCCATGCCGGGCTTGTGGGTGTTCCGCCCGGCCGACGCGGTCGAGACCCTGGAATGCTGGAGCCTGGCGCTGGCGCGCAAAGACGGCCCCTCACTGCTCGCCCTGAGCCGCCAGGACCTCGACGTCCAGCCGCGCAAGGGGGCGCAGAACCTCTCGGCGCGCGGCGGCTACGAACTGATGGCGGCAAGCGGCCCGGCCAAGGCGACGCTGCTCGCGACCGGCTCCGAGGTCGAGCTCGCGGTCGCGGCCCGCGCCCGGCTCGAGGCCGAGGGCATCGCCACCCGCGTCGTCTCGATGCCCTGCGTCGAGCTGTTCGAGGCGCAGGACGAAAGCTACCGCAACCGCGTGCTCAAGCCGCGCACCGTCCGCGTCGCGATCGAGGCCGGCATGGCCCAGGGCTGGGAACGCTATATTGGCCCGAAGGGCGGCTTCGTCGGCATGTCGAGCTTCGGCGCCTCGGCGCCCTATAAGGTGCTGCAGCGCCATTTCGGCCTCACCCCCGAGGCGGTGGCGGCGGCGGTCAAGGCGCGGCTCTAGCGCGCGATGATCTTGGGTCGTCTCGACCCAAGATGATGTCCGCGCGCTGTTCCGATGACCTGGCGCGCGATGATCTTGGGTCGCTTCGACCCAGAATCATCTCCGCGCGCCGCTCGCATGACTTAGATCATGGTCTTCTCCGAAAAGCGACGCCAGGTTATCGGGTGCGTGTCTGGCCGCCGTTTTTCGCGCTCTTATCGGCAAGCGGCGCCCGATCGCACCGTCGTCGGCTAAGAACCAGTCGAAGTCGTCGCGCCGCGCCGCGAGTTCTGCGCCCGTGCCCGACCTTGCTCTGGACAGCACCGACGCCGTTCTTTAAGAAAATCACGTTCTCTGACTCGGAGGGGTGACGGGCATGGCGGTTCGCGTCGCGATCAATGGATTTGGCCGCATCGGCCGGCTGGTGTTGCGGGCGCTTCAGGAGTCCGGGGGCGGGCGGGTCACGATCCGGGAGCTGATTGCCGCGTCGGCGCCGGGGGGCCCGGCCCAGGGGGAGCTGCAGTTTTCGGCGGACGAAATCCTCGAGGACTTCG
>JAJYTL010000337.1 GCA_021793055.1 Pseudomonadota bacterium | reverse complement strand
TGAGTGGGCCATGGCCAAGGCACAGTTCGCCGTCATCTTCGGCGAACGCTTCATCAAGGCCATGACGGCGTAATGTTCAAACGCCCGCCCTTACACGGAATTCCTGACACGCCCCATTCTGGCGATTCTGGAACGATTGAGCCTCAAGGGAGCCACCGTGACCATCGACGCCATCGCTACCAACCCGACGGTCGCCCAAGCCATCCTCGATGCCGGCGGTGACTATGTGCTGGCCCTGAAGTGCAATCAGCCGACCCTTCATGACGAAGTCGCCCGATATTTCGCTGATCCGGCGGCAATCGGGATCGAGACCGTCGAGGCGACCGACAAGGATCATGGTCGCATCGAAACCCGCCGCACCTCGGTCTGCCACGATACCAGCTGGCTCACAGGCGATCGGCGATATCCTGACGAGCCGCGCCTGCCCAACATCCAGACCATCGTCATGACCACCACCCAAACCGAACGCCGCGGCAAGATCACCGATGAAACCCGCTATTTCGTCGCTTCAGCCAGGCTCGGTCCCGAACGGGCCGCCCACGCCATCCGCGCCCACTGGGGCATCGAAAGCCTCCATTGGGTCTTGGATGTCGTCTTCAAGGAAGACCTCTCACGCCTCAGACGCGGCCATGGCGCTCCAAACATGGCCCACATCAGACGCTTCGCCTTCAATATCGTCCGCGCCGGACGCGGCACAAAATCCATCAAAACCGCACGAAAAGCCGCTGCATGGAGCCAAGACTTCCTCGCCTCGCTCATCCTTCCCCAAACTCGTTAACCTGGACTCGTCGCCGTGGCGGCCACCCCCCGGCGAACGCGTCGCCAGGGGCGTCGTCTCGACCTGCCTTTGCCGGCAGCCGATCAGGACGCCTTCTTCGCCAGATCGTCGAGTTGACGCTGCATTTGATCCAGCTTCGACTTCAAGGAGTTGATGTCGTCATCGCCAGCGGCGGCGACCGCCCCGGTCTCGGCATTGGCGTCTTTCGACGCCGCCTTCGCCGCGGCGGGCGACGGCTGAGCCGGCGCGCTGCCCGACGGCGCCGCCGCAAAGGGATTGAACATCTGCACGGCGCGCTGGAACAGCGCCATGTTCTGCCGCCCGAGCTCCTCGAAGGATTGGAACGGGTTCATGCTACCGAAAGCTTCCGTCACATGCTCGCGGATCTGTTCCTGGTTCTTCGAGAAGGACGACATGCTGAGATCGAGATAGGTCGGGACCAAGGTCTGGAGGCTATCGCCATAAAACGCGATGAGTTGGCGCAAGAAATTGATCGGCAAGAGGTTCTGCCCCTTTCCCTCCTCCTCGAAAATGATCTGGGTCAGGACGGAACGGGTGATGTCCTCGCCGCTTTTCGCGTCGTAGACGACGAAGTCCTTGCCGTCCTTGACCATCTGACACAGGTGCTCGAGCGTGACGTAGCTCGACGTCGCGGTGTTGTAGAGCCTGCGGTTCGCATATTTCTTGATGACGATAGGCTTGTTTTCGCTGGTCTGATCTGCTGCCACCTTCAACTCACCCTTTGCTTTTTCCCCTGCGCACAATCGTGCGGGCGGCGCGTTCTTATGCTTCGTCTGTTGTCGCCGACGACCGGATCATTTCACTCCGAAAATGCTGCGGCGCGCAACATTTATGCTGCAGCCGCCCGCCGCAACATAAGCGCAATGGCGTCCGCCTCTTGCCGGCTGCACCTTTCGCGGACCACCGGCCCTGCTATACTCAGCCCATGTCTTCGTCCGAATTCGCCGCGCTGGCCGAGCGCTATCTCGATCTCTGGCGGCGCCAGGCGCAGGCCATCGCCGAGGACCCGGCCGCCGTCCGCACGACGGACGAGTTCATGCGCTTTTTCGCAGCCGCCCTTAGCAGCATCCGCGCCGCCGGACAGGATGGCCATGGCCAAACGCAGCGATCCGCCGCCCGACACCAGACCCAAGACCAGAGTGGGGCCGAGGCCGCTCGCAGCCCATCTCGCGGCGCCCAATCTGAGCTTTCTGACCTCCGTCGCCGCATCGCAACCTTGGAATCCCGCGTCGCCCGCCTCGAAGAGGCCACCGCCGGAAAAAAGCCGGCAGGCAAAGTCAGACGGCCGGGCGGAACCAAAGCCCACCCCGAGCAAAAGCGCCGAAAGCCGGCGCCACCTTGAGGCCGCCGCCGCGGCGCTGACCCAGCTCGACGCGATGCTCCAGGGCATCGCCCGCTACCGCGCGCACGATTATCGCCGCGACGTGGCCGAACCGACCGAATTGTGGCGGCAAGGCGCGGCCCGCCTGCTCGATTATGGCGGCGGCGCGGCGCCGGCCGTGCTCTTCGTCCCGTCGCTGGTCAACCGCGGCTATATCCTCGACCTCTCGACCCGGCGCAGTCTGCTGCGTTATTTGAGCGGCGTCGGGCTGCATCCCTTCCTGCTCGATTGGGGCGCGCCGGGCGCGGTCGAGCGGTGCTTCCGTCTCGACGATTATGTCCAGGGGCCACTCAAACAGGCGCTGGATACCGTCGCGAGCCTCACCGGCGCGCCGCCGGCGTTGGCCGGATACTGCATGGGCGGCACCTTGAGCGTCGCCGCAGCGAGCCTGTGGCCCGATCGGGTCCGCGCCTTGGCCTTGCTGGCCGCGCCGTGGGACTTTGAAGCCGCGGCCGACGGGATGGCGCCGTTCTTCGCCGCTGCGCGCCGCTTTTTCGGCCCGGCCCTGGCGGAGTTCGGGACCCTACCCGTCGACGTGTTGCAGCTTTTCTTCATCGGGCTCGATCCCGCGCTTTCGGCGCGCAAGTTCGCCCGCTTCGCCGATCTCGCGCCGGCGAGCGACGCAGCGCGCGATTTCGTCGCCATCGAGGATTGGGCGAACGACGGCGTCGTCCTCGCCGGCCCGGTGGCTGCCGAATGCCTGTTCGACTGGTATGGCGGCAATACGCCGGCCAGAGGTGCGTGGCGGATCGCCGGCCGGACCATCGATCCCCGCCGCATCGCCTGCCCGACGCTGGTGGTGGTGCCGGCGGCCGACCGCATCGTGCCCCCCGCCGCCGCGGCACCGCTCGCACGGCTGATCCCCAGGGCCAGCGTGCTGGAGCCCAAGGCCGGCCATATCGGCATGATCGCCGGCCCCCATGCCGAGACGCTCTTGTGGCGGCCGCTCGCGGCATGGCTCAAGCAAGCCGGCGCGCCGCCGAAGCGACGCCGGCGCAAAACGGCAGGATGACGATCCCGCTGCTCCGGCTTCGGCCAAAACTCATTTGCCGCCGGTTGCCGCGCCGACTATCCTGAAATCGCCGCCGAATAGGGCACAAATCGAAGTGGAATAAAGTACGCGGACGCTCGCCGGGCGGGCTGCGGTGCCGGATTCAGCAAGATCGAAAGGGAGGGATGCTTATGGCCGAGGTGGTTATCGTCAGCGCCGCTCGAACGGCGGTTGGCGCCTTTAACGGATCGCTTTCGAGCCTGCCCGCCCATGCGCTCGGCGCCATCGCGATCAAGGAAAGCCTGGCCCGCGCGAAGGTCGCGCCGGACGAGGTTTCGGAAGTGGTGATGGGGCAGATCCTCACCGCCGGCGAGGGCCAGAACCCGGCACGCCAAGCCGCGATCGGTGCCGGCCTGCCGGTCGAGGTCCCGGCTTGGGAAGTCAACCAGGTCTGCGGCTCCGGGCTCCGCGCCGTCGCCCTCGGGTCGCAGGCCA
>JAJYTL010000336.1 GCA_021793055.1 Pseudomonadota bacterium | reverse complement strand
TGGCGCAGCCAGTCGGCCGCCGCGACGATGTCGGGCCAGGCCGGCGAGGACGTGGGTAGGTAGGGCCGCAGCCGCGGGGCCAGTCGCACGATCTCGTCAGGCTTGATCCGTAGCACCGTGCTGTTGTCGGTCCGATCTTCCCGCCTCACCTGCCCTTTCCACGGCTCTTGCGGCCGGATTGGCGTTGGCAGTTCGGGAGTGGCGCTGTCTGGCCCCGACTTACTTTCTTCAGGCGCGGTTACGGTATCCTGTTCAGGATTAATAGGTGCTTTGTAGTTGTATTGGTGGGGTCGGTTTTCCGGCCCCTTGGGGTCGGAATCCACTGCTTCGGCTATTGGAACTGCCGCAGCTGCAATCTGATTTTCCAGGCGTTCGCGGGCCTCGCGCTGTCTGCGCTCCAGGCTGGCGACACCGATCTCCATCTCCTCGAGATGTTCGACGCTCCTGAGCGAGCGCGCAATCGTCCTCGCCTCGTCTTCGAGCATGCACCAAGCGGCGTCGCAAAGCCCCTGCTCGGCCGCCGTCTCAAGGATCTGGAGCAGCCCGTTGCGGGCGATTGTGATCCGCCGACGCAGGTGGCGCATGCGTTCGCGCAGCGCCCGCCCCTGCGCCGCGACGGCCTGGAACTCGGCCATGCGCGTAAACAGTGGTGACAGATCGAAGCCATAAGCTTCTATCAGCCGGCCCTGCTTGTCCCGGCGGCCGTAGCGCTTGCCGTTGGGGCTGTCCTTCATGGTGACGAGGCCGAACTCGACCATCTGGCGGTTGAGCGTTTTGACCTGGGTCGCGCCCAGGCCAAGCGCGCCCCGTTGCAACTCGGCAGACGGCCATACGATCGGGCGGCTGCCCTCGGTCCAGTCCTGCGGCCGGGTGAAGCTGAACAGCCAGTCGATCGCGTGGATGACGCGCGGGCTGAAGCCCAGATACGGGGCTGCCCCCTTGAAAGCGGCCAGCACCTGGCCGGGGCGGGTAGCCCCCTCCCCCGCGGCCGTGCCCTTGAAATCCTCTGCCATCTTCCCGGTTGCCAGCATGGCAAGCGACAAACGGCGTAATCCGCTCGGCCCCCTGGCCGCGTCTATCCTGTGCGCCTCTGAGGCGCTTTCCGTCCGCATCGCAATCCTCCTTCTGGTTGGATCGCGACGGGCAAACCCCTCCCAACAGCGAAAACGGCAATTTTCGCTTGAAGTCGAGGCGTCTAAGTGCTAGGTTGAGGACAGTGGTGTTGTCCCGACGCTAGCCATTAGGCCCGTCACGAGTTTGACAAAAGCCCGCCCGGCAAGGCGGGCTTTTGCAGTTCAGGTTATCTGCTGGGCGATAGCCCTCCCATGTTCGATCAGTTGCAGAAGCGCCTGGCTGCGGTTGCGCAAGCCATGGCATTCCTTGAGATCGTCGAGCAAAGCGATCGTCTCTCTCGGCAGCTTGAGCAGCACCTCCTCATCACCGGCAGCGCGAAGGCGCTGGCGGTAAGCCTGGGTTCTCTCGGTCGAAGATGGACGGTCAGCTTTTGGCATCGGCGCACCCGAATCGGTCACTAGAAGCAGAGTGTCGAACTGATTTTTACGTCTGTCCACTGATTCGTACGAGGGTCTCGCGCTTGGGCGCTGATAACACCTAATTTTCTTCGTGAATCTCGAATGCTGATATGTATCCGCGGATCGCTGCGCGCCTCCAAATAGCCGCATCCATGTGACGACTCGGTGAAATCCGGTCGGGGCAGTCTCGATAGAATTCGTGCTTTCGTGCTTTTTGCCTATTCGCCGTGCTGGCGGCGATAGGCATCGAAGCTGAGGCGCAACAGTTCGTTGAGTTTGAACCCGTGCGTAGCCGCATAGACCTTGAATTCCCGCCGGAAGGCATTGGGCACCCGGAAATTGAGCGGCTGTCCACCGGCCTCCCTCTGCCCGGCCGTCGGCACAGGAACAGGCGCCGGGGGGGCGACCCGGCCCGGCATGTCGGGGGCCGGTGAGGCGGTCCCTTTGACCGAGACCAAGTTAGCCGACAGCGCGGCAGCGGGTTTTTTGCTCATCGGGCCCCCTCTCCTTCTTTTCGTGCTTTCGTGCTTTTTGCCATTTGGGCTTTCACAAATTTCCACAACTCCGCCATCTCGGCGGCGCTTCTGCCCTTCTGATCGGTCTCCTGCACCGTCCGGCCGTCGATCATCGAGCCGGCATAGTCAACGCGGTCATGGACGATGGCGGGCGCCACGACGCCATGCTCGGACAGCGCCGCGACGGCCTGAACGGTCAGCCGTGCGTTTGGCTTGGCCTGGGTAACGGCAAAGACGAAGGGCTTGCCAGCCCCCTGCACCAACTCGACGGTGCGGCCGACGGCACGGAGATCGTGCGGGCTTGGCCTGGTCGGAATCAGCACGAAGTCAGCCGATCGCACCACGGCGCTAATTGCCTCGGTAATGGCGGGCGGCGTGTCCACGATCGCGAGCGCATAGCCGGCTTCGGCGAGCGCCACGAGTTTGGCAGGCAACTCGGCAATCGTGGTCGGCGCCAAGGCCGGAACCTGGGCCTCGCGCACATTCCACCAGGCCGATAGCGATCCCTGCGGGTCGGCGTCGATCAGCACGACCGGGCCGTCGCCGGCAGCTTCGGCCGCAACGGCGATATGGGCGGCCAGCGTGGTCTTGCCAGCGCCGCCTTTCTGGCTGGCGAGAACGATAACGTGCATTTTGGCTTTCCGCCTAAAACGAATCAGTGTTTTCGTTTTAGGCGGAAAGCACGAAAAACCGCAACCAGAAAGAATTCGTGCTTTTGTGCCTGCACGAACCGCGTGCGTGCCGTGAGCGGCGGGAGGAAATGTGTTGCGAGCGACACGGATGGCCATCGGGTCCGCATTGATCGAGGCCCTCGGCGGCTATCGGGCAGGGCAGGGGGCTAATCGGACACACGGAAGGATCAATCGGGTGCCACAGTGCTCGGGCGCCTCAAGGAGTGGCTCCGCGCGCCTGCGGTGCCGCCGCGTGAAGGACGCGGCGCTCTTGACCATCCCTGTGCACCCATTACAGACTCAGCAGCTTGCTTTCGTGCTTGCGTGCTTTCTTGCCGCAGTGAGGCCGCCGCCGACGTGCCGGGCGCGGCAAAATTGCGGGAGAACCCAAACGCGACCCCCTTTTCGCGTCGAATTCCGACCCCTTTGGGCGTTAGGAACAGCGTGAGCGGTGGGGTTGGAGGGGGAAAACAGGCTTCGCGGGGAACCGGCGGCACGGAGAGCAGCAAAGCGAAGCGGAGGAAGCTGGGCGGAAGCCTGTTTGGGGGAGAGTAAGGGGCAACGCCCCTCGGTCCCCCTGGAAGCCGTCTGCAGCGGCATGATTTGTTGCGAAGGATTGTCACCCGCGCCATGGAACTTGGCTGGCTGAGACGGCGCCTTGCTTTTTTATCACACTAAGTGCTATAAATAACTTTCAATGACGCCCTGTGGGCTGAAGGCCGGAGGCCATGCGGGTGCGGGTATTCAAGAACAAGTCGTTTGCGAGGTTTGCCCGCAAAGCTCGGATCACGGATGCCGTTCTATGCGCCGCGATCGCCGACGCCTCACGGGGCTCGGTCGATGCCGACCTTGGCGGCGGTGTCGTGAAGCAACGAATCGCCCGGCAAGGCGGAGGCAAGTCAGGTGGTTTCCGAACGATCATCCTGTTCCGCGTGCGCGAGCGGGCATTTTTC
>JAJYTL010000335.1 GCA_021793055.1 Pseudomonadota bacterium | reverse complement strand
TCGAGAAGGCCAAGGCGCCGCGCGACGTGCCCGGCTTGATCGACTTGTTCGAGCGCTACAAATTCACCGTCGAGGAGAACACCCCGCTCGAAGAGGAAGCCGCCCTCGATCCGGAACTTCTGGGCAAGGTGTTCGAGAACCTGCTCGCCTCCTACAACGAGGACACCAAGACCACGGCCCGCAACAAGTCTGGCAGCTTCTACACGCCGCGCGAGGTGGTCGATTTCATGGTGGACGAGGCGTTGGTCGCCTGGCTGCTGCCGAAGCTGCCGAGCGAACTGGGATTGGAGTCCGATGGTGGAGACGAGGTCCGCCTCCGCGCCCTGCTCAGTTTCGCCAGCCGTTCGCACGATTTCAGCTCGGCCCAAGTGGACGCGCTAATCGCCGCGATCGAGAGCTGCAAGGCCATCGACCCTGCCGTGGGGTCGGGCGCCTTCCCGCTCGGCCTGCTGCAAAAGCTGGTCCACATGCTCGACGTGCTGGATCCCGGCGGTGAGAAGTGGAAAGCGCGCAACCGGCTCTATTGCGAGCGCCGGCTCATCGAGGCCGAAGCCATTCCCGCCGCCAATGAACGCGCCGCTGAGATCGAGAAGGCCGAGGATGCGCTCGCCGAGTTCGACGCCAAGTTCGAAGGCGGACACTATCCCGATTACACGCGCAAGCTGTTCCTGATCGACCGCTGCCTGCACGGCGTGGATATTCAGCCGATCGCGGTGCAGATCGCCAAGCTGCGCTGCTTCATCAGCCTGGCTGTCGAGCAGAAGGAAAATCCCGACCGTCCCAATCGCGGTATCACGCCGCTGCCCAATCTCGAAGCCAAGTTCGTCGCCGCCAACACGCTCACCCCGCTGCACCGTCGCGGCCAGGTGGGGCTTGTGAGCCAGGACTTGCTCAAGAAGCAGCGGGCGCTGCGCGAAGCCAACCGCGCCTTCTTTGCCGCCGCTAACGGTGCCGCAAAACGGCGGGAGCAAAGCAAGATCAAGCTGTTGCGTGCGGAAATTACCGACGAGGTGACCCACGACCACGCCTTTGCCGGCAACGACGCCAGGAAGCTCGCAGCCTGGGACCCGTTCGATCCCAACACTTTCGCGCCCTTTTTCGACGGGGAATGGATGTTCGGCCTCGACGCCTCGGCCGACGAAGGCTGGTTCGACATCGCCTTTGCCAATCCGCCCTATATCCGGCAGGAAAAGATCGAGAGCTTCCGCGTCAACGACCAGCCGGTGATCGCCAAAGCCCAGCTCAAGACGGACTACAAGACCTTCGCCGGTACGGCCGACATCTATGTCTATTTCTACGAGCGCGCGTTGCGGCTGCTGAAGCCCCAAGGCGCGCTCGCCTTCATCACCTCGAACAAATGGTATCGCGCCGGCTATGGCAAGGGTCTGCGCGAATGGCTCAGCGCCAACGCGCGCATCCTCAAGATCATCGACTTCGGCGACGCTCCGGTATTCGAGGCGATCGCCTATCCCACCATCCTCGTGGGCGTGCGCAAGGCGGCGCCGGGCAAGCCCGGCCCAAACGAAACCGTCCAGTCGCTCAACTGGGTTCCGGTCGAGGGCGAGGACCCCAAGGAATCGGTCAAGCGCTTTCCCGAGCGCTTCGCCATCGAAGCCTTCGCCATGCCCCAGGCCGAGCTTTCGCCGGGCGGCTGGCAATTGGAGCCGCAGGCGGAGCGCAACCTGCTCGCGCGGCTGCGCGCGGGCGGCTCGCCGCTCGACGAATGGTGCCAAGGGCGCTTCTACTACGGCATCAAGACGGGCCTCAACGAAGCCTTCGTTATCGACGGCGTCAAACGGGCCGAACTGGTCGCCGCCGACCCAAAGAGCGCGGAGATCATTAAGCCCTTCCTGCGCGGCCGGGATGTGAAACGGTGGAAGGTGGAGCCGGCGGACAAATGGCTAGTGTTCACGCGCCAAGGCACGGACATCGACCATTATCCCGCCATCAGGAGGTATCTCGAAGCATACCGGGTCCAGCTGGAACCTAAACCACGCTCATGGGATGAGAAGAAGAACGGTTCATGGCGCGGGCGAAAGGCCGGCCCGTACAAGTGGTATGAAATTCAAGATACGGTGGCGTATTGGGAGAATTTCGAATCACCTAAAATTATCGTCCCTGAAATCACCAATTCTAACAATTTCGCTTTCGATGGGAACGGATTCTATTGCGTCAATAAAATGTCCATCCTTCCCACGGAGCGTTGGCCATTTCTTCTCGGAATTCTAAACAGTAACACGATCCTTTGGGTCGCAGAGGCGACTTTCACGACCAAGCAGGGCGGCTTTTTCGAATTCACGCAACAGTTCGTCCGGCAGCTTCCCGTGCCGTCTTGCAGCCAAGCTGAAGAGGGCATGATGGGCTCTGTAGTGCGGGCCATCACCGCTGGCGCCAATCGCCCGCGCCTCGAAGCCCTGATCAATGCCTTCGTCTACGAGCTGTTCTTCGCCGAGGAACTGCACGCGCACAACCTATACCCTTTCGCCGCCGCGCGCGAAGCGGGATTGATGAACCTCACGGCCCTTGAAGGCCCCACGCTCGCCCGCGCCGCCGACGACTGGTCCCGCTGCCTCGCCGACCCCGCCCACGCCCTCTACGCCACCCTCTTCGACCTGCAATCCATCGACGCGGTTAGGATCATCGAGGGTCGAACTTGAAATGGCGAATGAGGGTGGGGAACAGGTTACTTTAGAGACGGCGTTAGACTCGCCGCCTTCGCTGCCGCTCAGAATCGAAAACCTGCTGGTGCGCGCCTATCGCGCGTTCAGCGCCGAGATGGAAATTCCGGTTAATGGCCGCAACCTGATCGTCTACGGCGAGAACGGCGCTGGCAAATCTTCCCTATACAAGGCGCTCCGCGACCTGTTCGCCCGGCGTCCGCGCCGGGACGCTTTGAAGAGCAATGCCCATGTCCACGCGCTCGACCCGCTTCTGACGCCGCGCGTTACCGTCACCTTCAATGATGGCAAGCCGTCGCTTGAATGGACGGAGACGCGGCATCCTGGCCTCCCGACGGCGGACCCGCGCGTCGCGCTGGCGGCGTTGCGCAGTTCCTTCCTCGACTATCACGCGCTCCTGGAAACCAACGCCTTCCATGGTCAGCACCGTCCGAACCTGTTCGACCTCGCCATCGAAACCCTGCTCGCCGATTTCGCCGACGCTACATCCGGCAAGACCCTCGCCGAGCGCTGGACGGAGACCGAACGCGCCAGGCCGCACGTCCATAGCTCGAACACCAACTATCTGACCCAGGTCGAGGCGGCCTGCGCGGCCTTCAACGCCGGCCTGGAAGCAGCGCTCGACGCCATGCTGCCGATCATCAACAACCTACTTGCCGATCTCGGCCGTCACGAAATGAGGATCGAGGCCTTCGAGCGCGGAACCGTACGCTACAATAATTCGCGGCTGAAAAAGGATCGCGGTTTCGCGGCGAAGGAACTGTACGCAAAGCTGGAGTTTCGAGGATATTACCCGCAACAGCCGCAGCACTTCCTGAACGAAGCCCGGCTTTCAGCCCTGGCGCTGGCCTTCTATCTGGCCGGCCGTCTCGCCAGCGTTCCCTCGGTGCCTTCGCAGGCGCTCAAGCTGTTGGTGCTGGACGATGTGCTGGTTGGCCTCGACTACGCGAATCGCCGGCCGCTCCTGGCCGTATTGGAGAAGCATTTCGCCGATTGGCAGATCGT
>JAJYTL010000334.1 GCA_021793055.1 Pseudomonadota bacterium | reverse complement strand
GCTGCTCTGGGGCACGCCGATCGAGGTGCCGCGCGACGCGGATTCGGCAACCTTGGAGGAAAGCCGGCGGTTGGTCGAAGTCCGCCTTGATGCCCTGACCGAAGAGGCCGACCGCCTCTGCGGTCGCGGCGGCTCGGATGCGGCCGATGCGCGCGCCTGACTTCTGGGGCCCGAACCGCCGTGGCCCGTAGCCGGCGCTGCTGGCGCCGGTCGCTTGCGGCTGGGCGGCGGCGAGCCGATTGCGCCAATGCATCGCCAAGGCCGAGGCCGTCGCCGTACCGGTGATCTGCGTCGGCAACCTGGTAGTCGGCGGCGCCGGCAAGACGCCTACAGTGCTGGCGCTTCTCGGCCGCTTCCGGGATAAGGGCGTGAACGTGCATTGCCTGAGCCGCGGCTACGGTGGCATCGCCAAGGGGCCGCTGCGGGTCGATCGCGCGCGCCACGGCGCCGGCCGGGTCGGCGACGAGGCCTTGTTGCTTGCCGAGGTGGCGCCGACCTGGGTCGGTCGTGACCGGGTGGCGTTGAGCCGGGCCGCGGTCGCTGCCGGCGCCGAATTGCTGGTGCTCGACGATGGTTATCAGGACCCGAGCCTCAAGAAGGACTTCTCACTCCTGGTCGTGGACGGCGACTACGGCTTCGGCAACGGCTGGGTGATGCCGGCCGGCCCGTTGCGCGAGCCGCTCGGCTTCGGCCTGGCGCGGGCCGATGGCGTTGTCTGGCTCGGCGAGGCAGCGCCGGCGTCCGCGCTGCTGCCGCCCGGGCTTCCGACGCTGCGCGCGAAGCTCGTGCCGACGCCCGAGGCCGCCCGTTTCGCAGGCGTTCCGGTGGTCGCTTTCGCCGGCATCGGCCGGCCGGAGAAATTTTTCACCACCTTGAAGGAGATCGGCTGCCGGCTGGTTCGGACGCAGGGCTTTCCCGACCATCACTACTATGAGCCGGCGGAAATCCGCCGCCTCGCGGCTTTCGCCGCCGCCGCGCGGGCGCGTCTCGTCACCACCGCCAAGGATTGGGCGAGGTTGTCGGCCGCCGAGCGGCCCTTGGCCGAAATGGTGGAGGTGACTCTCGAATTCGACGATCCGCCGGCGCTCGACCGGCTTTTCGCGCCGCTTCTCGCGCGGGTTCGGGCCGATGTGGCGGCGCGCTAGGTATTTCGTCGAGGCGGCTCTCGTTCGCTTCGCGTTCTGGTTCTTCGGCCGGCTCGACCTCGATCGCGCCTCAAACCTCGGCGGCCGGCTGGCGCGGGCGCTTGGACCACGGCTCAAGGCGAGCCGGGACGCCGAGCGGCGCCTGATGCGGGCGATGCCTGATTGCGACGCCGCAGCGGCGAAGCGGATCATCGGCGAAATGTGGGACAATCTCGGCCGCGTCGCGGCGGAATATCCCCATCTCGATGCCCTCTGCCCCTATGGCGAAGGCAGCCGGGTCGAGGTCGTCGGCGTCGAGATCATCGACAAGCTCCGCGACGACGGAATCGGCGGAATCTTCTTTTCCGGCCATTTGGGCAATTGGGAAATTCTCGCGCTGGCCGCCGGACATCGCGGGCTGCCGTTGGCGCAGGCCTATCGTCAGGCCAATAATCCCGGCGTCGAGGCGTTGGTCCAACGCGCGCGGGCGCCGGTGCCGGGCCGGCACTGGCCGAAGGGTGCGACCGGCGCGCGCGAACTCGTGGCGGCGCTGCACCGCGGCGGGCATCTCGGCATGCTGGTGGATCAGAAGATGAACGACGGCATCGCGGCGCCGTTTTTCGGCCGTCCGGCGATGACCGCGCCGGCGCTGGCGCGGCTTGCCCTGCGCTTCAATTGCCCGATCGTGCCGGCGCGGGTGGAGCGGCTGCACGGCGCCCATTTCCGCCTCACCGTCTCGCCGCCGCTCGAGATCGAAAAGAACGGCGATGCCGAAGCCGACGTGCTCCGCATCATGACCGAGGTCAACCGCGTCCTCGAAGGCTGGATCCGCGAGCGGCCGGGGCAATGGTTCTGGCTGCACCGGCGCTGGCCGGATTAGGCCAGGGCGCGATCGCGGCCTTCGATTTCCGCCGGCCTCCTCGGTTCAGACACGGGAGTGTCGCCGCCAGGCTTCAAGCACGGCGTCGCCGTCGCCATAGGCCTCCTGGCGGGCGACGCTCCAGTAACGCAGATCTTCGAGCGGGATTGGTCGTCGCGTGATGGCGCAACGGACGAATTGCCCCGGCCGGACCACCTGGAAAGCCCCGTCGTGGTAACACAACACCGCTTCGCCTTCGCCGGTTCCGTGCATGGTGAAAACTGCCTTCTCGGGTGCTGTCCGAATTAGGACACATAATGAAGGAGATTAGGACGGATGCAGCGGACTCTTCAAGATTGTGGCCTTCCCGTATGATATCTCAAAACGCGGGGAGGTAAGAATGGCCAAGAAGCTGAACCGAGCTACCGCGATGAACCCACTTGCGACCAAGCAATTCGGCGATGCCTGCGAGCATCTTGTCCTTGCAGAATTGATGCTGGCGGGCTGGCCTGCGCACAAGATGCCGGACGGCTGGCCCCGCTACGGTCTTGCAGCCTGGTTACCGAATGGCGAGACGATCTATATTTCGGTCAAGGGTCTGCGCGCAGGGCACGGGAAGCTCGCCAGCTTTTACCGCTTCGACCCAACAGGCTGGGATTGGCTTGCACTGGTCAGGATCAATACGGAGACTGCTGTTCGGAAAATATTCCTGCTTCCACGCGACGCCGCGCTTACGCTCACCTTGGTGGAAAGTGATGGCCGGCGACGCATCAATTACAAAAATGCAGGCCTTATGGCCTACAAGGGGACCGCAGCGCTGAAACCCAGCGCGGCAACTTAGGACACTCTCCTCGACAAATTAGACACTGAGGCTCAAAAGCGGACAGTCCCAACGTGGGGCCGCATTTCGCCCGAGACCATGTTCTAGAACAGCTGTCCCTGGTCCTTCCTAGGCGCCGGCCGGGCAGGGGACGCCGGCGCGTCGCCACCCTTGCTCCCGCCTTCGACCTTAGCCGCCACATGTCCGTCGCGAAGCTCGATGTCGAGATCGGCGCCGACTGCCACGGCGACCGCGGCGGCGATCACCTTGCCGTCGGCCCCGCGCACCACAGCATAACCCCGCTCGATCACGCGGCGATAGGACAGACTGGCGAGCAGCTGGGCGGCGGTATCGAGGCGCTGGCGGCGATCGTCGAGGCCGCGGCGTCCGGCCTTTTCCAGATTGGCTGCGGCGCGCGCCAAATCCTGGCGGTTTTGCGCCGCGCGATGGCGCAGGGGCTCGGCCCTGAGCCGGCTCGCCACCTCGGCGAAGCGGGCGCGCTGGCGCTCCAGTCCGACCTGCAGCGCGCGGCGGAGATGCTCGCCGAGATCGTCGAGCCGCTGCGCCGCCGCCTCGATCAGCCGCCGCGGGTCGGCCAGCGCGCGGCCGAGACCGGTCAGGCGTTCGCGCCGCTGCTCGATGAGTCGATGGACGGCGTTGTCGAGCCGCTCGCGCCGCTCGCCGAGGGCGCGCCGGAGTTCGGTCTTGACCGGCACCGCGAGCTCGGCCGCGGCGGTCGGCGTCGGTGCCCGGAGATCGGCGGCGAAATCGATCAGCGTGGTGTCGGTTTCGTGGCCGACGGCCGAGATCAGCGGGATGCGCGACGCCGCCGCCGCGCGCACCACGATCTCCTCGTTGAACGGCCAGAGATCCTCCAGGCTGCCGCCGCCGCGGGCGGTGATCA
>JAJYTL010000333.1 GCA_021793055.1 Pseudomonadota bacterium | reverse complement strand
GCGACTTAAAGGCACTCTCATAACGGAGTTACCTGCCCTCTCCGGCAAGATCGCAAGATCATAGGCGATACACGGTGTCGCGGACGGCGGCCATCTTGGCGACGTCAGCATGGCGCCGGGCCCGGCGCTTTCAATTGTGCCGATCGGCGCCAAATACCCGCGCGGATCGGCTGCATAACGCATCGATCCGCCAAGAGGTGAAGGGGTCGAACTTTGGCGCCTAGTCACAGCGGTTAAGAGAAAATACACCGGTCTGGCGCCAAAGGGTTGTTGCAGTAGCTGGCGTGAGTGGCATGGCCTGTCGCGACTGCCGAGTGCTGCGCATTTCTAGGGCGACATTGACAGATGTGTCTGTATGTCTCAGGGCCATTTTCCCGCGGTCTTATTAGCATCCACTTCCGTAAGGCCAGAATTTTGTTTCGCCATTTTGGGTATGGGCGATTGTTCTGAGTAGAGGTCAGTAAATTATGTTCGCAAGACGCGCGGCTCATGGTCTCTTTTCTGTTTTCTCGCGAGTGAGCATTACGTTTCGGATTGTATCGGGATCGGTCGCCGTATTGGCCGCAATCGCGATTGCGGGAGCCATCGGCATTGACGGGGTCAGCCGCACGGCATCTGACACGTCGGCGCTTTATCTTCATGCAGTTGTCGGCATGAAGGGGCTCATGGGGATGCAATCGCACGCGATGGCGCTCCAGATCGCGGTGAAGGACTCGCTGGTTGACGGCCGTGAGGGCGCGCCGACGGCGTTCCAATCGTCGGTTGCCGGAATGCGTCAGGACCTGGAGTTGGTGTCGCGGAGTTACGCTGGGCGAAGGAGCGATGCCGAGCGGCTACAGAGCGCGGTGGGGGTTTTTCAGGCAGCCGCCCAATCTGTGATACGAACCGCGCGCGAGCAGGGTCGGGCGGCGGCCGAGAAGAAGTTCGCGGGCATCGAGCGCGCGAGGTTCAAGGAGGTAAGACGCGTCATCGATCAGATGATGATCTCGTTGGATCGGCATGCCCGCGCGAGGGTTTTACACAGCGCATCGAGCAAGCAGTGGGTGATTTTTCTGCTCGAACTTCTGTTGGCGGTGAACGTCGTGGCCGGCGTCCTTGTCGGCATCGGGGCGTTGGCTGGGATGGCGCGACCGCTGGGCCTGCTCCGGGATACGATGGAGCGTCTGTGTAAAGGCGAGCGCGATGTGCCGGTCCCGGCACTCGATCTTCACGATGAAATCGGCGCCATGGCGCGTACGCTGCGGGTGTTTGAAGAGAATATGGCAGAAGCTGAACGGCTCAGGGCCGCGGCCGGCGAGCAGCGCCAGCGAGATGCGGCGGAACAGTCCCGCCGATCTGCCGAGGCCGAGCGCGCGCGCGCGGACCACGAGGCGGCGAAGGAGCGAGAGCATGCGGAAGCCGAGCGGCGAAGGATCGAGGCCGAGCAGCGCACGTCCCGGCTCACGGATTTGATTCGGGGATTTGAGGGCAAGGTCTCCGCGGTCATCGACACGGTGGTGTCGGCCAGCCGAGATTTGCGCACGACGGCAGAGCGTATGAGCGATATAGCCGAGGAAACGGCCCGCCAGGCTGGTGCCGTTGACGCGGCGTCAAGCCAGACGTTGGATAACATTCAGATGGTGACCGTGGCCTCGGACCAATTGTCGGCGGCGATCTTGGAGATTGGTCGACAAGTCACGCTGTCGACCGAGGTCGCGCATAAGGCCGTAGGCAATGCTGGTGGCAGTGCCGAGCAAATCAGGACGTTAGCGGAACGCGTCAAGAAGATCGGGGGTGTCGTGGATCTCATACGGGAGATTGCTGCGCAGACGAATTTGCTGGCTCTGAATGCGACGATTGAGGCGGCCCGAGCCGGTGAGGCCGGGAAAGGATTCTCGGTCGTCGCGTCCGAAGTCAAGAATCTTGCGAATGAGACGGCCAAGGCCACCGAGCAGGTCGCTTCGGAAATTGGCGGTGTTCAAGGAGGGACAGGGCTGGCGGTTACCGCAATGGACTGCATCCGGGCGACTATCGATGAAATCAGCCAGTCCGCTACGGCTATCGCTTCGGCGATCGAGGAGCAAGGTGCGGCAACGCGGGAGATTGTGCGGAGCGTCGAATCTGCGGCAAATGGAACGCGGGACGTGACGGAGAATATCCAGGGCGTAACGCGGGGAGCGCAGGAGACAGGATCTGCTTTGAAAGACGTCTTGATCGCGGCCGGCGGTGTTGCCGAACAGGCGGATGCCTTGCGCCGGGAAGTCGCCCAGTTTCTTGGTGAGGTGCGGGCGATTTCGGTGGCATGACGGAGCGGTTTTTTTTCTGAGCTTCGGCCATGCGGCGGGATTGGGAATTATCCTTTCCCGCAGGTCCTCGCTGATCCGCGAAGCGCGTGCTTCTGGAAAAGCGCGGATTTTTCCGCCAGACCGGCGTTCGACGTCATGGCGGCTGACGTGCTCGCCGATTTGTCCGCGGTTATGGGCTAGTCCTGTTCGCCTTCTGGTCCAATTGGGATGGGGTTGCAAATTCGCGGCGCGAACATTTTTTGTTATCGAACATCGATCTCAGGCGGCCGGCCGGCGCTATTCGACGGTGACGCTTTTCGCCAGGTTGCGCGGTTTGTCGACGTCGGTGCCCTTGGCCACCGCGACGTGATAGGCGAGAAGCTGCACCGGAATGGCATAAAGGATCGGCGCCACGAAGGGCTTCACCGTCGGCAGCGCGATACCTTGGGCGGCGCTGCCGATCCGCTTCAGCCCAGCCGCGTCGCTGAGGAAAATGACCCGACCGCCGCGCGCCATCACCTCCTGCACGTTGGAAAAAGTCTTCTCGAACAACGCGTCGCTCGGCGCCACCACGATCACCGGCACGGCATCGTCGATCAGCGCGATCGGCCCGTGCTTGAGCTCGCCGCTAGGATAGCCCTCGGCGTGAATGTAGGACAGTTCCTTCAGCTTCAACGCGCCTTCGAGCGCTACCGGATAGCTGGTGCCGCGCCCGAGGAAGATCACGTCGCGCGCCTTGGCGACGAGGCGCGAGAGCACGCGCAGGGCGTCGTCGTGCTGCAGCACCTCGCTGGCGCGGCTCGGCACCTCGGCGATGGCCGCTGATAGCTCGCCCTCCTGCTCCGGCCCGATAACGCCGCGCGCCCGCGCCATCGCGATCGCGAGGCAGGCCAGCGCCACCAGCTGGCAGGTGAAGGCCTTGGTCGAGGCGACGCCGATCTCGGGCCCGGCCAGCGTCGGCAGCACCGCTTCCGCCTCGCGCGCCATGGCGCTCTCCGGCACGTTGACGATGGCGAGCGTCTTCTGGCCCTTGGACTTCGCCATGCGGAGCGCCGCCAGGGTGTCGATGGTCTCGCCCGATTGCGAGATGAAGATGGCGAGCCCGCCCGGCGTCATCGGATGGTCGCGATAGCGGAACTCGGACGCGATGTCGACCTCGGCCGGGACGCGCGCCACCTGCTCGAACCAGTATTTCGCCACCATCGCGGCATAAAACGAGGTGCCGCAGGCGACCAGCGTGATCTTCGGCGCGGCCGCGAGGTCAATGTCGAAGGGCGGCAGCTGGATGGTGCGAATCGCCGGGTTCAACCGCGCGTTCAAGTTATCGCCGATCACCGCCGGCTGCTCGTAGATCTCCTTCAGCATGAAATGGCTGTAGTTGCCCTTGCCGGTGATGGCGCCGGAGAGCCGAGTCAGCTTGGCCTCGCGGGTGACCACCTTGTCGCTCG
>JAJYTL010000332.1 GCA_021793055.1 Pseudomonadota bacterium | reverse complement strand
ACCACTGGCGGAACGTGGAGCCATCAGCCCCGATCGGATTAAAGAAAAGCCGCGCTTCGATTCATCTGACCGAAGCGCGGCATAATAAGCACGTATCAAACTATGACGCAAGAGGATCGTTCGCGGTTTAGTCCTCCTGGACCGGCCCAAGTCTCTCATAGGTGGTCTGGATGCCGCGACCGATCCCAGCGCCACGAATCTTCTGCACCTGCGATTGCACCTGCTGGTTGGCCCTATGTCGCTCGATATCCTTGGACTCCTCGCTGATCTCCTTCGGTCTCTCCATCAGGATTTGACCGCCAACCCGGATTACATCGTCGGCCTTCGCCCGCCGCCCCGCCCGCTCGGGGTGTCGGCTCGCCGGCACCGGCGTCCATCCGTTCGCCTCATAGTTGATGAGGTTCTGGGTGTTTTCTTGGCCGTTGACCGTCTCGGCCTTCCAGTTGTAATCCATGTCCGGCGGCTTCTTGGACAGATCAAGCGCATACATGTTCTCGGAGGTTTGCAGCTTTAGCCTGCCGCTGGGCGTGCGCTGGATCATGCGCTGTTCGCTTCTCTGAGCCCCGCGCGCCTTGTTCACATCGTCGCTCATTACGCAACCCTCCCAGGGAGCCGTCCCTTTCTGATAAGCCGTTGCTTGTTCTCGTAATACTGGCGATAGCGGCCAGGCACGAGGTTGCCCTTCTCGTCCCGATAGTCTTGCTCGGGAACATCCGCCATCGTGATATCCGCGTGTTCGCGTTCGTCGGGGGTCAGGCGGATTACATTGCGCGCCGGCGGCGATGCGTCGGGCGCGCGGCGGGTCACGGGCATTGCCGGGGCTCCTTGTCTGGCGGTTGTGGGTTCGGTCTGCGCTTGCCTTGCTGCGCCTGAGGAGGCGCCAGAGAAGTGCTTCTCATAGGCGTTTTCCAGCACGGCGAAATACTCGGGGCTGTCGATCTCGCACCCCTCGGATACCGCCAGAAAGTGCGCGCCGGCCAGCCTGGTTCGCAGCTTTTCGTCTTCGAGATATTCAGGGTGCTCCCTGATCCATTTCCGCTGCGGGACGCTGTAGCGCGTCAGGTCTATCTGGGGCTGCGCGTCCTGCCTGGGCGCTTGCGCGGGCGGCGTCTCTGTCGTCGCCGATAGCCGAGCCGTCGCCAAGGACGCCTTTCTTTCCGCAAGCGCCGCCGCATTGGCTTCCGCCCGCGCCAAGGCACGCTGCATCTTTGCCGCCTCAGCGAAATTGCCCTCGGCCTGAAGCTGGCCGATCTGGGCAACCAGCGCGTCCGCTTCCCGCTCGGCAGCCGAGATGGCAACGTCGATCGCCGACTCCTCGGCCTGGTAGCGCGCGCCAGTTTGGGTTCGGAGCGCGCCCTGGGCTTCTTGCGCGGCGCGTTCCAGCTCCGCGGCGCGGGCCTCGGCCCGGTCTCGGGCCTCGCGTTCGGACTCCAGTTGCTTCTTGCCGCGCTCCAAAAGCGCCCGCAAATCCTCTTGCGATACCGGCTCCGGCTGTTCCGGCTCCCGCTCGCCCTTGGGTGCCGCTGCCGGCGGCGCGCCTTCCGGGTCGTCCTCGAACTCGACAACAAATTCGCCGTCTTGTGATCCGCTCATGTCAGCGGCACTCCTTGCAATGCGTTTTCAAGCAACGCTTTCGTCCACCGCGCCACATGACTTTTCGTCAGGACGCGCGGGTCCATCGCGTCAATCTCGGCCTGCGCTCTGGCTCTCAAGGTAGCATCCGCCTTGAGGTCCGCCACCAATGCCGCATAGGCCGCGCTGTGCGGGTGCGATCCCGCCGTTACGCCGTTCATGCCGTGGCGCGCGCAAGCCTCGATATGCTGTTTGAGAGATAACGCCATGGCGGCCTCAATAGACGATATCGGGATCATCCAGGATCGCCCAGATGTCCACGTCCTCGATGTAGCGCGCGCGCGACTTCTCCGATTTCCCGTCCGAGGTCAAAAGCTCGAATGGGAACGATTCGGGAACACGAAACTGCACCCAATCACCAACCGCAGGGATACGGTCGCCGAACCTGTGCGTCGAGTCCTCTTGGAACGCCAGAGGTCCGAGCGCCAAGACAAGGCCGACCTTTCCCTGATAACGGTCCTCGTCGCGTACCACGTCCGGCAGCAGAAGCTTGGAGTTTCCCAGCTTGATCTCTTGCGGCCTGACGTAAACCGAGACCAGGACGCGGGAGCCCATGACCTTGAGCTTCTTTACCGAGTCCGAAACCAGGTTGAAAATCGCCTGCTTCGGGTCAACCTCGTGAATCGCAACC
The DNA here is from genome assembly GCA_021793055.1 of Pseudomonadota bacterium. Lineage (GTDB taxonomy): Bacteria > Pseudomonadota > Alphaproteobacteria > Ferrovibrionales > Ferrovibrionaceae > JAJYTL01. Next base: position 1,460 of record JAJYTL010000332.1, on the reverse strand, counting down.
AATGGCGTCGCCATCGCCTATTCGCCCTCTCTCTCGTTCGACGCAGGCCGCTCGGCCTCGCGCCCCATGTTTTCAGCCTCGTCGATGATCCACTGGAGCCCGTGCAGGAACCCCAGCCGATAATGATGCCGTTGCAACGTATCCGCCGGAACCTTCAGAATCAAAACCGCCTCTTGGTTGTATCTGTCCACCAGCCGGCGCGCCAACGCCCCCCAGAACCCTGGATGGGCGTCGGCGTAGGTCGTTATGTCGTCCCGTTTCAGCATCCACGCGCCCGGCCACCGCGCCGCATCGGCGGTGCCATCGGAGCACCCCCACGCATGGGAGGCGCGGCCATCGCCGCCGGCGCAGCCGGTGGGCGCGGCACAACAGGCGCCCCGGCGGCAGGAGGCGCCACACGCGGCCCTTGCGGCGCGATGATGACGTTGGTCACATGCCGCCCAGCCTTGTTCCGCGGGGCGCCGCCTCGCGCGAACTTCGTCGGTTTCTCGCCCTTCTCGCGCTCGGCCTTATGGATCATCTCGCCGATGAGCGCCTTGTCTTGCGCCGCGTCAGGGTGACGGGCCAAGCCGCCTCGGGCGTAGCCGCACTTCTCCAGCATGTCCTTGCCGCGCTTGGTTCGGTCGATGTGCATCAGATGACTCCTGGCTGGGGTGAGGGCGGCCCCATCGTCTTCGCCGCGGCCGCCGCGGCTTGCGCCTGCGCTCTCGTCATCTCCGACTGCAAGCGCATACGCTCGGTTTCCTGCTCAATGAACGCCAGCCGCTCCTTCGCCGCCGCTTGTGCCGCCGCCGTTTGCTGGTCGGTCTGCGCCTTCTGCATCTTGGCGTGCGTCTCAACCGCTTCTGTCGCCGCCTTGCGTCGGCTGTCCGCCGCGTCGGTCTGCGCCTTGAGCAGGTCGGCCTGCGCCTTGATCTGCTGCGCCTGCGAAGCCATTGCGGCAGCGGGATCAGGCTGTTGCGGCCCTGGCGGCGGCTGCGGATGAAGAAACGCCTTCGTGTCGTTCACGCCAACCGTCCGCCACGCCCGCTCATGGACCGCCAGCTTGTCATAGATGTCCGGGTTCTCCGCCGCGATCTGCACCAGCGCCGTCGCAAGCATGACGCGGTGGGTCTGGCTTGGCACGTTCGGGTCACTTGCCGGGATCAGGTCGATGTCATCGAACTCCAGCTTCCCGCGCCAACGCAGGTCAGGCCGCGGGATCGCCGCCGCCAAGGCATCCGGGTTCTCCGCGATGACTTCCTTCAAAAGCTCGAACTCACGCGCCTGGCGCTCGTCCTCGGCCTTGGCGAGCGCGTTCTCGGCCTCGATCCGCTGCTGCTCCGCCTGGAGCTCGGCGATGGTCATCCGCTGGGATCGGAGCCGGTCGATCTGGCCGGGATTGAGCTCCCGGGTGAGCTCGTCCTCACCGGGCCCCGCCGCCGCGGGCACCGCCCCGCCACGACGCACCCGCATCCCGG
>JAJYTL010000331.1 GCA_021793055.1 Pseudomonadota bacterium | reverse complement strand
TCAAGCCCACGCGCCCTTGAGGCTCAGCCCTTGATGCAGATGATCGGCGCGAGCTTCGCCACCTTGCGCGCGAGCCCCGCCGCGTGCGCGGCTTCGACCACCGCCTCGATATCCTTGTAGGCGCCGGGGGCCTCTTCGGCGACACCGCGCGCCGACGGGCTCTTGACGATGATGCCGCGCGCGGCGAGGTCCTTGATCACCTCGCGGCCATGCCAGTGCTTGAGCGCCTGGTGGCGGCTCATCGCGCGGCCGGCGCCGTGGCAGGCCGAGGCGAAGGCGCGTTCCGGCCGCGTCGCGGCGCCGACCATAATCGCCGACGACGTGCCCATGCTGCCGCCGATGAAGACCGGCTGGCCGACGACGCGATAGATCGCCGGCAGGTCAGGATGTCCGGCGCCAAAGGCCCGGGTCGCGCCCTTACGGTGAACGAAAAGCCGCCGCTTGGCCCCCGCGACCTCGTGCCATTCCTCCTTGCAGGTGTTGTGCGAGACGTCGAACAACAGTGCCAGCGCGCGGCCGGGAAAAAATTCCTCGAAGACGCGGCGCGTCAGATGCGTGAGGATTTGACGATTGGCCAGCGCGCAGTTGATCGCCGCGCGCATGGCGCCGAGATAACGCTGGCCAAGCTCCGAGCGGATCGGCGCGCAGGCAAGTTCGAGATCCGGCAAGGCGATGCCGTGCGCGGGCGCCGCCACCGCCATTTCACGCAGGAACTCGGTACCGATCTGATGACCGAGACCGCGCGAGCCGCAATGGATGCTGACCACGGCGTCGCCGAGCGCCAGGCCGAAGGCCGCGGCGACGTCTCGGTCGTGAATCTCCGCCACTTCCTGCACTTCGAGATAATGGTTGCCCGAGCCGAGGGTTCCCATCTCATCACGCTGGCGCTTCTTGGCCTGCATCGAGACCGCGACCGGGTCGGCGCCGGCGACGCAACCCCGCTCCTCAATCCGCTCCAGGTCGGCCGCGCCACCATAGCCTTGCGCCACGGCCCAGCGCGCGCCGCCCGCGAGCATCGCGTCCATACCCGCGGCATCGAGCACGATACGACCGGTGCTGCCGACGCCGGCCGGAATGCTCCGCGACAGGCTGTGGGCGAGCTCCTTCTTCGGCGCCTCGATGTCGGCGGCGCGAAGGCCCGTCAACAGCGTGCGGACGCCACAGGAGACGTCGAAGCCGACGCCGCCGGCGGAAACGATACCGCCCTCATCGGGGTCGAAGGCGGCGACGCCGCCGATCGGAAAGCCGTAGCCCCAATGCGCGTCCGGCATGGCATAGGCGGCGTCGACGATGCCCGGAAGGCAAGCGACGTTCTCAATCTGCTGGCGCACCTTCTCGTCCATGTCGGCGAGAAGGTCGGCGCTCGCGACGATTACCGCCGGCACGCGCATCTTGCCGGTGATCGGAAGGCGCCATTCGGTTTCCGAGATGCGGGAGAAATCGCTGGTTTCCATGAGCATCCCTCGCTGAGGCCGTCAGACGTCGACGACGCATTGCGCGATCCAGGCGCCATCCGCCCGCTGCTCGACTTTGAGCTCGGTAAAGGTGGCACCCTTGGGCTCGACCGCCGGCGCATGGCGCGCCGGGTCGATCGTCTCACCCCAAGCCCGGCCCCAGAGATGGCCGCGCTCGATGGTCACGACGAATCGGCTGAACAGCATATGGCGCACCGCCATCTCGAAGATCAGCCGGTTAAGCCAGTCGGCGAGCAACAGGCCCTCGCTCGGCGCCGAACATTCGATATCGACCGCATCGCACGGGACAACGCGCTTCGCCTCGGTGACGATTTCGGTCAAGGCGCGTGCCGCCTGCTCGAAGGCCTCCGCCTCGGTGTGGCCGATGCCGCGGACACCGATATCGGCACCATGGGGGAAATGCTCGGCACCAACCCGAAAGGCCATTTCGCTTCCCGATCGCCGGCCGGCGCCGTCAAAAGCCCGCCGCCCGGTCGCGGCCCCGGCCATGCCGCGCCGCCTGGCTCATTCCTAAGCCGGTCGACCATCGCCACCCTTGACCCAGATCAACATTGGATGCGGCGGCCCAAGGCCGCGCCGGCACCGCCATTGACCGCTCTCGAACGGCGGTGCGATACTTCGTCGCAAAGCTTTCGCGCTCGCACCGGCCCTTGCTCGCCGCGGCGGAGAAATAGGAAAGCGCATCGGGGAGGTTAAGGCCGTGAACCTGTCGTGGACGACGGCGGCGGTTGAGACCAGTTCTCAGGTTTCCTTGTGGCAGGACATGACCCGAAGCTGCTTCGCGCCGCTCGAAATGGTGCCGGGCCGACAACGCGCGTTCCGGGCCGAAGGCAGTCTGGCCGCCAAGGGTCGCCTGCGGCTGACCCGGGTGGACGCGGATGGCCATCAGGCGCGGCAAACCCGCGCCACCATCGCCGACGCGCCCTGCCCCGGTTTTTCCGTGAAGATGGTTCTGGAACACGCCATGCGGGTGCAGCAGTTCGGCGAAGACGTCCGCCTGGACCCCGGCGATATCGCGCTGGTGGACGTGCAGGCGCCCTGCCTTTTGAGCTTTCCCGGCGGTGCCAAGCTGGTAGCAGTGTTCCTGCCTGACGAGGTGATGCGGCGGCGGCTCGGCCCACGCGGCCGCCCGCCGAGCCTGCGCATTCGCGGCGACGGCCTCGGCGGCTTGATCGGCGCCTATATCCGCGGCCTCTGGCACATCGGCGCCGAGGAAGTCGGCGACATGGACTACGCAATGCTCGATCATCTCGGCGCGCTGATCGCGCGCGCGGCACGCGACACCGAGGCCGCCACGCCGGCCGAAATGCAGCACCGCGTCACCTGCTCGCGCATCCTGGCCGAGATCGAGGCCGGGCTTGGCGATCCCGAGCTTTTCGCCGAGGACGTGGCGCGGCGCCTGCGCATATCGCGAAGCCATCTTTACGCCGTGCTGGCCGAGAACGGCATGACCTTTAGCGGCACGCTTCGCGAGCGCCGGCTGCAGATGGCACGACGCTGCCTGACGAGCGGGCGCTTCTCCGAAACGCGCGTCGCCGACATCGCCATGCGCTGCGGCTACAGCGACGCGGCAAGCTTCACCCGCGCCTACGGCAAGCGCTTCGGCGAATCCCCCGTCACGTCACGAGGCGGTCACTAGAAGATCCACCGCCGCCGACGTCACGCCGCGCTTGCGCAGCAGCTGCTTCTGAACCTTTTCCGTCGGCGTCTTGGGCAAGCTGTCGGCGAACTCGACATAACGCGGCTGGGCAAAGCGCGGCAGATGCTGGCGAGCATAGGCCGCGACCGCCGCGACGGTAAGATTGGCGCCGTCATGCGGCACGACAACCAGCATCACTTCCTCCTCGGTGCCGGCGATATCGGACGGCACGGCGAAGGCCGCCACTTCCTTGACCCCCGCGAGCCCGCGCATGGCCATTTCCACCTCGAAGGAGGAAATGTTCTCGCCGCGGCGACGGATGCAATCGCGCAGGCGATCGACAAAGGAGATATAGCCCTCTGTATCCATCACCCCGGCGTCGCCGGTGTGAAACCAGAAATTACGCCAAGCCTCCACGGTCTTCTCCGGCATCCCGTTATAGCCGGCCATGAAGCCGAACGGCACCTTAGGGCGGACCATGATTTCGCCGACTGTCCCGGGCGGCAGCGGATCGTCGCTCTCGGGATCGCGGATTTCGACCTCGAAATAGCGATCGTAGACGAAGCCCGACGTGTTCGGCTTGGTCGCGCCCATGCGACCGTAAACGCAGATGTTGA
>JAJYTL010000330.1 GCA_021793055.1 Pseudomonadota bacterium | reverse complement strand
CTGTTTTCTATCGATATCCGGCCTGTCGCCGGAAGCCAGCACGGCTCGGCTGACCGGACTTTCGGTCATAGAGCCAGTGATCCTTGGGCTCCTCGTAAGGGGAGCAAATGATCGGTTTCTCGACCGGCTGAAGCGGAATGTCCTGCTGCGTATCGACCATCGGTCATTCCTCCAACCGATGGACGCGCATGACTTCGTTGCCACGCGGGTCAATAACTTTGACGGCTACACAACGATGCTGGCCCGGCGGGAACGGCATGGACTCCGTGCCGCTGAGCTTTTCGAAGGCGTCGGCGTCCACCACGCCGCCAAGCGCCTTAGCGAGCTTTGCCCAGGCTGTCTTGTCCGGGAAAAAAGCCTGCGTGATGCAGAACGTGCGGCCATCGTAGTCAGTGTCGAGGAACCAAGCCGCCACCTTGTCCGCGCGGCTCGGCGTGACGGTGTTGTCTACGGGATTGTAGATATCGACGCCGTCCATTCGGACGATGTAGTCGCCATTGCGATCCGGCCCTGCCAACTCGGTGCGCGGCTGGCCGAAGACAGTAAAGAGTTGTGCGCCGGGCTGTTCCTTCAATAGACCAGCCATGCCGGGGTTCACGTCGGGGCGGATGTGGGCCATGTGAATGCGCACGTCCGGGTGCTCGGCCTCGTCAATGACGGCCTGCGCGGCGCCGTCAAAGTTGAACCCAGCGATAACAAGATCGTCGTAGCCCCGGCGTGCGGCAGCGCGAATGAGCTGCTCGACTTGCTGCGCAGTGACTGGCCCATACTGTGGGCCGAAAGCCACCGCAACGGTTGCTCGCCCTTCACCGTCACCGTCCTCCTCGCCGACCGGTATCCACCGGCCTTCCGCATGGATGGCGTTGGACTGTCCGCCCATTGAGTCGAGCCGGGTGAAGGTCATCTGCTTGTTGTCGGGAAAACGGACACCGTCGATCTTCAGTAGCCGCATCATCTGGTCGAGATAGGCTTCGGCGTTCTTGACCTGACTGTCGCCATCAACAGAAGCGGTACCCGCCGATCCGCCGATGAACGTGTCCTCAATCTCCCCCGGTTCTCCGCCGATCGGCGTCTCGATGACGTCGCCAAGGGAGACTTCCGGCGGCTGCACGGCTTCAACCGTGAACGGCCCGCTGACGCGCAAGACGCCCCGCTTGGGAAGGGGTTGATCAACGAGTTCGGTCTGTTCCGCGTTGTTTGCGATGCACTCGTTCACCTCGTCCATCTTCTCACGCCAAGCGGCCCGATAGGCAGTCACGGCTTCTGAGAGGGTACCAGGCCAGTCGGGATCGGTATCGAAGGGAACGGTCCAGTACTCGAAGGACTCGCCTTTCGCGGGCAGCGTCCACCTCCGTGCATCGGCATCGGAGATCGCGCGTTTGCCCTCGGAGCGCTGCTTGGCAATCAGCTTTGCCTGAAGCCGATGGCGCACCTCGTCTGTGACGGTCACGAGCGCAGAGTTGCACGCTTTCAGGCGCTCATTGAGGATCGACTCATGCCGTTCCAGGATCGGGTCGAGATGCTGATTCCTGGCGATGCTGCGAAGTGTAATGTGGCCAACGGTTTTGTAACGGAAACCTCCGTCAACGCCTTTCTCTGGTTCTTTCAGCTCGTAGTACTCAAAATCTGCTGTCATGAGCCGCTGGCGCGCAATTGCAACCGCAACACGGCTTGTGTCGATCGTAATCCAGCGGCGCCCCCATTGTTCGGCGACATACGCTGTCGTGCCAGAACCGCACGTCGGATCGAGCACAAGATCACCCGGATCGGTGCTCATCAACATGCAGCGCTCGATGATCTTCCGATTCGTCTGAACCACATAGATTGGGTTAGACTCGCCATGAACGTCCGTCCAAACGTTTGGATAGGCTGCAAGGCGGCTATCACCCCAATAGGCGATACCGAAAGCCGATCCGCTTCCCGCTCTCAGACGCCCTGCCTTTTCCAAACGCTTCATTCCCGTATCGGGATCGTAGCGCCAGTGCTTGTCAGAACCGCAGAAAACCTCCTTGCCCTCAACAAATATCTTCCTAGTGCGTGTAGCGCTGAAATCTTGACTAACCACAGGATAGTCATCCCTCACGAAGGAAGACGCATATATTTTCTTTTCTTCTTCGTCGAGTAGACCTACAGATCGGCGCTCACCACTGGGCAACTCAACACGACGGTACTTGTCTGAATCCTCAGGTGGCCTGGATCGGTAAAAACATTCGGCATTTTTATCAAACTCCGGTCCTTCGCATACCAAAGCAAATAATCGACTACAGATTGCCCCTTCTGGGTGCTCGATTTTTTCTTTATTGTTATTATTTGGATGCGATTGGAGCGACCGAACACCTCGTCAAGAATGAGGGATATTGCAGGAAGATTTTCGTCGCCTATCTGAACGAAAATGCTTCCATTATCTTTTAATAAATCACGCGCCGCAAACAGCCGATCTCGCAAATACGAGAGATACGAATGCACGCCGAGAGACCAAGTGTCCCGATAAGCACGTATCATCTCCGGTTCACGGGTTAAGTATTTATCTTTATCTCCGGAGTTCCTGTCGGATACATCGACTTGGAAATTACTTCCAAACTTAATTCCGTAAGGGGGGTCAAAATAAACCATCTGCACCTTGCCCGCGAGATCTTCCCGCTGGGCAAGGGACGCCATGACCTGGAGACTATCGCCAAGGATCAGCCGGTTCGTCCAATCGATGTCGTGCTGATAAAACTGGACGGCCTGCCGGTACTCCTGCTGGGGGTCGGCGAATAAGTCGCGGGTGACGTCCTGCCGCGCGGCGACCTTCAGGATCGCTTGAGCGCTGACGCGCTCATGGATGTGTAGGGCCACCGGATCAACCTCGACGCCCTTGGCTTCTCGCTTACCTGACCATTCAAGCCACGGCTCTTGGGCGCGGAGCGCCTCGGCGAGGGCGCGGGTTTCTTCGTCCGTAAGCGCGCGCTGTCGGGCTGTCTCCAAAAGCTCGGGGAGTCGGTCGGCCTTGCCGGTTCCGTCGAAACGGAGCGTCGGATCGAGGCGTGGGCTGTAGCTGTAGGTGATCTTCGGCACCTCGGGCACGCGGCCCTCGGCGGCGATCTTCGCCGGCGGGATGTTCTTGCGGGTATCGTCGTGGCGATAGTCGGCAACCTCAATGCCGGTAGCCTTCCCCGCTGCTTTTCGTCCCCGCGCCATTGCGCCCCTCCCCCTAATGTTTGCCCGAGGCGTCATCCGGCGTACCGACACGAAGCGGCCTTCCCTGTGCCTCTAAATATCGATCCAAGGCCTGCCGGAGCACCCACGCGATCGAGGCGTCGTTCGCTCGCGCGATGTCCAGAACCCGCTTATGCTGAGCTTCGGTCAAAATGACCGTCGTCCGGAATTCTTTCTTGCTCGATCTGGGTGCCAACGAGGCCTCCCTCCTTGCTACCTGAAGATGATATGCAATATGCACCATAATCGCCAGCCTTCTCGTCGTCCGGTGCACATTTCCTGGGTTCCGTAGCAGGATTGGGGCTGGTCCTCGCTGGCTCTCAAGCGGTTCCCAGCGCGGCGCAGGATGGTCCCACGGTGGTTTGCATTGCCTCCGTTGCTCGGCCAGGCTCCCCGGGCAGACGACAAGACAGCGTTGCAAGTCGCCGCGGGCAATCAGCTCCTTGATGAGGAGCCCCGCCATGATGGTTTTGCCGGCGCCCGGATCGTCGGCGAGCAAAAAGCGCAACGGCTGGCGCGGCAACATGCTCTCGTAG
>JAJYTL010000329.1 GCA_021793055.1 Pseudomonadota bacterium | reverse complement strand
GCTTCCCGGTCGGCCTCGCTGCCGGCCCGGCGCTCGCGGTTGAGGCGGCTGGTCTCTTCCGCGTAGGCGCGCATGGCTTCGGCCGCGCGATCCTCGTCTTCGATCATCGCCGCCCTCGTCAAGGAAAATACCGGTCGAGAGACAGACTTGGGCTTGAGACGGCACGCGGTCAATGTCGATATTCCATTCATATCAGTGACTTGCGGCTCATTCCAGCGCACGTCAGACGGTTCGGGGACCTTCAGGGTACTCAGAGGATGCGACGGACGGCTCGAAAATTTCTGTTCACTTTCGCCGCTTTCCGGCTGGCCTGATCGCATCGGCAACGACGCTGAGCAGAAGGATCAGCTTGAGCGGGTCGTCCAGCAGAGGCAGTGCGCCGAAGCGCTCGTACCAGCGCGCCGCTTTGTCGTCCTTCGCGTCGATGGCGAGCGCGACGCCGCCGACTTGTGATGCGACGGCGAGCGCCCGCTCCCCGCTGGCTAGCAGCAAATCGCCGCCCAGCCCTTGGCCCTGCATCGACCGATCGACCGCCAAGCGCCCCAGCCGAAAGACCGGCACGTCGTAACGGCCGAGCTTTCTGGTCAGGTTCGCCGGTACACGAGCGAACTCGATGGAGCCTGGACTGATCGAATAGAAGCCAAGCACGCGCGCAGGCTCCGCCGGCGATACCGCGACGAAGGTCTTGGCGCCGCCGGATTCGTGGTTCTGCCGGGCATAGCGGCTGAGGTATTCGTTCAGGTCAGGCGCGCTGCAATCGAAGTGCTTGCGGTCGCGCTGCCGGCCGATAGACTCTTCGCGCCAATCCACCGACAAAATCAGGTCCGGGCCACACGGCGGCGAGCAGCGGCCATCAGGGCAGGGGTCGGCTTGGGCGGATCCTCTAGAAGCTCTAGCACACGCACGGTATCGCGTTCGCTGAGCACGATGCGTTCGGCCCGGTCCACCACGTCGCGGGCGGTGGGCAGTACGTTGCGCATGATGAAGCTGGTCACGTCCAGTCGCTCATAGGCGGCGGCCTGTGCCAGCAGCCGCTTTTCGTCCTTGGTGGCCCGCAACTCAATCCTGTCTTCGCGAGCTGTTGTGGTTGCCGGCATGGCAGCCTCCATATTCTCCATATATGTACGGACTATATCCGTACAGATCGGCAAAAATCAATGCCCAGGTTTCTTGTTGGTCTGGAGGAGTCGCTGATTACGCTCGGCGACCGCGAGCCGGGCAATATTCTCTGTCGTTGTTTATGCCAAACTCGCCAGGGCCATGAATGCTTTTCCGGCGAACGTCACGAGGCAGCTTTCCCCTGCAATGCGCGCACGGGCGGCTGCTTGTGCTGCATGGCCTGCCACAGGTCATAATTGGCTTGCATGGCAAGCCAGGCGCGGGCCGTGCTGACGCCGGCCTTTTCCAAACGTAACGCAAAATCGGGGCTGATGCCGGCTTTGCCGTTCAGCACCCGCGATAGTGCGACCCGCGACATGGCCAGCCGCTCCGCCGCCTCCGTCACAGACAGATTCAACGGAGCGATGACCTCCTTTTTGAGGATTTCGCCGGGGTGCGGAGGATTGTGCATCATGGTCCAGTTCCTCAGTGGTAGTTTTGATAGTCGACCAGTTCGACATCAGACCGGACGAAGCGGAACGTTACGCGCCAGTTGCCATTCACCCATATAGACCAGTGCCCGACGAGGTCGCCTTTGAGCGGGTGGAGTTTGAACGACGGAACGTTCATGTCCTGTGGTCCTTGGGCGACATCGAGCAACCCGAGAATGTGTTTCAGCTTGCCGGCATGGACCGCCTGAATGCCTCGCGTTGAGCCGGTGCGATAAAAGGCTTCGAGGCCCTTGTGCCGAAAGCTGGTAATCACCGAGCAAGTGTATCGCGTATCGATACGCGATGCAACCTCTGGTCCGCCGACCCATTGGTCGCTCTCGATTGGCACCCGGCCTTTCGTTTAGCCGAGCCGCCGCTCTGCGAATGGGGACTCGGTTTTGGCCGCACGCGCCTTGTCTGCGACGCCAATCTGCATCTTACCGAAGTCGCCGGCCAAGTCCCCTGTCCCGCTTGCTCCGCCCGCTGGTGCCGCGCCTGCCATCCGCTGTCCTGTCCGAAATGTGGCGTGCCGTAAACGCCCACGGCCGGCCACGTCGATGAAGATTAGCCGAGAGCGACAGTTCGCCGGCACCCATCTTTGGGCGAAGAGTATGCAAGATTTGGCATCGATGCCGGCGGCGAGCAGCCCGGCCGCGACCTCGTGCGTGTTCGCGGTCAGATCCTTCGGGTCCTGCGTATTCTGATCAAAAGGGCCATCGGGTATGGCCCAAAATGGACTGGCCATAATGCGCGAAGCGGACCATGCGTTATGCTAGAAACAGGGCCACTTTCAACGAAATAGGCCGTGGGAAAGGAGATCACCTGCTCGCGCTCAAGGTTTCGGGGTCACCTTCCCTATGCGGCTTGCGGCAGACAGACTGGGTCGGGCTCATGAGCGGTAGATTGTATTGACAATGTCGGTACTTCTCCTTATCTAGGCTGAGAGAAGGAGACCACTATGCCCCAAGTTGTTCGAACCGAGCGACGGCATGGCCAATCCGTCGCCGGCCGCAAAGACGATGTCATCCAGATCAGAACATCGTCGGATACCAAGGCAATCCTGAACCGCGCCGCATCGTTGCGCGGGCAAAAGCTCTCGGAATTTGTGCTCGATTCGGCCCGCCGGCAGGCAGAGGAGACGTTACTCGATCAGCGCGTCTTTTTCCTGGAACCCAAGGCGCACGAACGGTTTCTGGCCTTACTCGATGCACCAGCCCTGCCGAGCAAGGAAGTGCGTAACCTGCTGACGCGTAAGGCGCCCTGGGAAAAGTGAAACAATCTGTCGTTAGCGGGGCGTAAGCCATGGGGAAGGAGGCCCCTCGGACCAGGCCGCCCGAGCCCCTGAGCGCCGAACATGATGCCTCGGCCTTCCGCAACGGCCGCCATCCGTCGCTCGACAAGTGGCTTCGTGATCGTGGGCTCGAGAGCGAAGGCCTCTCGGCGCGAACCTATGTGATCTGTGCCACCGAAAGCCGTTTCCAAGTCGTCGGCTACCACGCGATCTCTGCCGCGATGGAGCAACGGATAGCACTTCCCAATGCGCGCCTCAGGCGCAGCATGCCGGAGCAAGCTCCGCTTCTTTTGATCGGCCGGCTCGCGATTGACGCTAATTGGCAGGGACAAGGCATCGGAACGGCGCTGCTTGCAGACGCGCTCCGCCGATGCCTCGCTGCGTCGGATATTATTGGTGCCCGCGGTGTTATCGCACACGCTATCGATAATGAGGCCGTCCGCTTCTACGAGCGCCGTGGCTTCGTGCTTTCGCCCTTAGGCGAGCGCGTCATGTTAATGCCGATCAAGACGGTGCGTGCACTGTTCCCTGTCCGCTGAAGCGCCACGCGTCGTCTCCCGGGTCCCCTGGTTTCGCCGGCCGGAATGGCTTGCCGGTGTAAGACCAGGCCGGACGGCGGCGCTATCGCCCGGGGCCTGGTTTGAGTCACCCGCTCTTCACGGCCGCCGCGAGCACCGCGGCCCGAACCTCACCCGGCGCGCGGGCGCAGCTCGCGCTTGAGTTCGGCCAGCCGGGCGGCACCGCTGATCTCGGCGAAGACGGCATAGACGACGAGCCCGAAGCCGACGAGAAGGCCGAGCGCCGCAACCCGCCAAAGCTCGTCCCGGAGCAGCCAGGGGCTGAGAAACCTGGCCAATGCCGCGAG
>JAJYTL010000328.1 GCA_021793055.1 Pseudomonadota bacterium | reverse complement strand
CGACGACGATGACCGACCGGCCCGAATAGTCGACGCGCTTGCCGAGAAGGTTCTGGCGGAAGCGGCCCTGCTTTCCCTTCAGCATGTCGGCCAGCGACTTGAGGGGCCGCTTGTTGGCGCCGGTGATGACGCGGCCGCGGCGGCCGTTATCGAACAGCGCGTCGACGGCCTCCTGCAGCATGCGCTTTTCGTTGCGCACGATGATGTCCGGCGCGCGCAGCTCGATCAGGCGCTTGAGGCGATTGTTGCGGTTGATGACGCGGCGATAAAGGTCGTTCAGGTCCGAGGTCGCGAAGCGGCCGCCATCGAGCGGCACCAACGGCCGCAGTTCCGGCGGGATCACCGGAATCACGGTCAGAATCATCCACTCCGGACGGTTGCCGGATTCGATCAGCGACTCGATCAGCTTCAGGCGCTTGACCTGCTTCTTCGGCTTCACCTCGGAGGCGACGGCCGCGAGTTCGGCACGAAGCCGCTCGCGTTCCTCATTCAGGTCAATGCGGGCCAGCATGTCGCGCACCGCCTCGGCGCCGATTTTCGCGGTGAAGGCATCCTCGCCGTATTCCTCCTGGGCGCGGAGGTAGCGCTCCTCGCTCAACAGCTCGCCTTCCTTCAGCGGCGACAAGCCGGGCTCGACGACGACGTAGTTCTCGAAATAGAGAACCTGCTCCAGATCCTTTAACGTCATGTCGAGAAGCAGGCCGATGCGGCTCGGCAACGACTTCAGGAACCAGATATGCGCCACCGGCGAAGCGAGCTCGATATGCCCCATACGCTCGCGCCGCACCTTGGAGAGCGTCACTTCGACGCCGCACTTCTCGCAGGTGATGCCGCGATACTTCATGCGCTTGTACTTGCCGCACAAGCACTCGTAGTCCTTGATCGGCCCGAAGATGCGGGCGCAAAACAGCCCGTCACGCTCGGGCTTGAAGGTCCGGTAGTTGATGGTTTCCGGCTTCTTGATCTCGCCGAAGGACCAGGAGCGGATACGCTCCGGGCTGGCGATCGAGATGCGGATCTGGTCGAAGCCCTGGGGGCCGCTCGGCTGACCGAAGATTTGCATCAACTCGTTCATGAACCGTCTCCTTGTCGCTCCTGTATCGCGCCGATCGTCGCCTGCCGCAGATCTATTTCTGCACCAGTTCGACGTTCAGGCCGAGGGAGCGCATTTCCTTGACCAGGACGTTGAAGGATTCCGGAATACCGGCCTCGAACGTGTCGTCGCCGCGGACGATCGCCTCGTAGACCTTGGTACGGCCGGCCACGTCGTCCGACTTCACCGTCAAAATCTCCTGCAGCGTATAGGCAGCACCGTAGGCCTGCAGAGCCCAGACCTCCATTTCGCCGAACCGCTGGCCACCGAACTGCGCCTTGCCGCCGAGCGGCTGCTGCGTAACCAGGCTGTAGGGACCGATCGAGCGGGCGTGGATCTTGTCGTCGACCAGGTGATGCAGCTTCAGCATGTAGATGTAGCCGACCGTCACCTTGCGCTCGAACGGCGTCCCGGTGCGTCCGTCGATCAGCGTCACCTGACCCGAAGAATCGAGCCCCGCCTTCTCCAGCATCTCGACGATGTCGTCCTCGTGGGCGCCGTCGAAGACCGGCGTCGCCACCGGCACGCCGCCTTTGAGGTTGCCGGCGAGATCGAGCACCTGACCGTCGTCGAGCGGCGCGATGCGCTCCTCGTACTCGCCCTTGCCGTAGACCGAGCGGAGCGTGCGGCGAAGATCCTCGACCTTCGTGCTCCGCTGCATCTTGGACAGAACGTCGCCGATCTGGCGGCCGAGACCGCGGCAGGCCCAGCCGAGATGGGTCTCGAGAATCTGCCCGACGTTCATGCGCGAGGGCACGCCGAGCGGATTAAGCACGATATCGACCGCGGTGCCGTCCTCGAGGAAGGGCATATCCTCGTCCGGCATGATGCGCGAGATGACGCCCTTGTTGCCGTGCCGGCCTGCCATCTTGTCGCCGGGCTGAAGCTTGCGCTTCACCGCGACGAAGACCTTGACCATCTTCATCACGCCGGGCGGCAGCTCGTCGCCGCGCTGTAATTTCTCGACCTTGTTCTCGAAGCGCTCCTTGAGGCGGTTCATCGCCTCGTCGTACTGCCGGCGCAGCGCCTCGATGTCGGCAACCGCCTTCTCGTTCTTGAGATTGATCTGCCACCACTGGCCGGGCGTCAGTTCGGCGAGCACCGCCTCGGTGATGCGGCCGCCCTGACGGAAGCCCTTCGGGCCGCTATCCGCCGTCTTGCCGACCAGGAACTCGTGCAGGCGGGCGTAGATGTTGCGTTCGAGAATCGCCTTCTCGTCGTCCCGGTCCTTGGCGAGTCGCTCGATCTCCTGCCGCTCGATGGCGAGCGCGCGCTGATCCTTCTCGACGCCGTGACGGTTAAAGACGCGAACCTCGACGACCGTGCCGGAAACGCCCGGCGGAACCCGCAGCGACGTGTCGCGAACATCCGAGGCCTTCTCGCCGAAGATCGCCCGCAAGAGCTTCTCTTCCGGCGTCATCGGGCTTTCGCCCTTCGGCGTCACCTTGCCGACCAGAATATCGCTCGGATTCACCTCGGCGCCGATATAGACGATCCCGGCCTCATCGAGGTTGCGCAGGCCCTCCTCGCCGACGTTCGGGATGTCGCGCGTGATCTCCTCCGGTCCGAGCTTGGTGTCGCGGGCCATGACCTCGAACTCCTCGATATGAATCGAGGTGAAGATGTCCTCCTTGACGATCCGCTCCGAGATCAGGATCGAGTCTTCGAAGTTGTAGCCGTTCCACGGCATGAACGCGACCAGGACGTTACGCCCGAGCGCGAGTTCGCCGAGATCGGTCGAGGGGCCATCGGCGATGATATCGCCGGCCTCGACGTGATCGCCGACCCGAACCAGGGGCCGCTGGTTGATGCAGGTGTTCTGGTTCGAGCGCTGGAACTTCAGCAGGTTGTATATATCGACGCCAGAACGCGACAGATCGGTCTGGTCGATGGCGCGGATGACGATGCGGGTAGCATCCACCTGATCCACCAACCCGGCGCGCTTGGCGGCGATGGCGACGCCGCTGTCGCGCGCCACCACCTCTTCCATGCCGGTACCGACCAAGGGCGCCTCGCTGCGGATCAACGGCACCGCCTGACGCTGCATGTTCGAGCCCATGAGGGCGCGGTTGGCGTCGTCGTTCTCGAGGAACGGAATCAGCGCCGCCGCCACCGACACCAGCTGCTTCGGCGACACGTCGATGAAGTCGATCGATTCCGGGCGCGACATGACGAAATCGCCGCCGGCGCGGCAGCTCACCAGATCGGCGGTGAAGCGACCCTTGGCATCGAGCGCGGCATTGGCCTGCGCGATGGTGTAGCGGCCTTCCTCTATCGCCGAGAGGTGCACCACCTCGTTGGTCACGCGGCCGTCCTTGACCTGCCGGTACGGGCTTTCGATGAATCCGTACTGGTTGACCCGGGCGTAGGTCGCGAGCGAATTGATCAGGCCGATGTTCGGGCCCTCGGGCGTTTCGATCGGGCAGATGCGGCCGTAATGGGTCGGATGCACGTCGCGCACCTCGAATCCCGCCCGCTCGCGCGTCAGACCGCCCGGGCCGAGCGCCGAGAGGCGGCGCTTGTGGGTGATCTCGGACAGCGGGTTGGTCTGATCCATGAACTGGCTGAGCTGCGAGGAGCCGAAGAACTCGCGCACCGCCGCCACCGCTGGCTTGGCGTTGATCAGATCGTGCGGCATCACGGTATCGATTTCGACCGAGCTC
>JAJYTL010000327.1 GCA_021793055.1 Pseudomonadota bacterium | reverse complement strand
GCGGCGCAGCGGGCGCTGCGTCTCGATTCCGACGATCCGCAGGGCATGGGCGCGCTCTCCCTGGTGCAGGCTTGGCGCGGCGAGGTCGACGAGGCGATCCGTCATGGCCGCGACGCGCTCGGTCGCGATCCGGGCGAGATTTTCGCCACCGTCGGCCTCGGTCTCGGCCTGATCTACAGCGGCCGGCCCGACGAGGCGATCGCGGTTTTCGAAACCGGCCTCAAGCAGGTGTCGGGCGATCTCGCGCTCGTGCGCTGGCCGATGCTGAGCCTGATCAGCCTCGCCCATGTGGTGGCGCGGCGGTACGAGAAGGCCATCGAGACGGGCCGCGAGGCGATTCTGGCGAACGCCGATTTTCCCGGCAATTACCGCGCCCTGGCGGCGGCCTATGGGCAGCTTGGCGAGATCGGGAAAGGCCGCGAGGCGGAAGCCGAGTTCCGCCGCCGCGTGCCGGATGGCGGCGCCGGCCTGTTGGTTCCGGCGCGCGCCTCGATCGCGGCCGCGATGGCGCCGATGATCGAGGGCATCGCCAAACTTGGCCTCGATTGAGCCAAAGCGCCGGGTCCGGTCGCAGGCTCGGCGTTAACCTTTGCCGCCGCCGGGCCGCAGCGGGAAATTGACAAGCCGGCGCGGGCCCCTACATATGAGACTCGGCATTGGATCGCTAGACTTAGATTTAGATAGAGTCTCTTGAAACTGGCCGGCGCGGCCAAGCGAGGGCGACAGCGATGAGCGACATGAGTGCGATGGCGGCGGCGGAGATTTCGGTCACGGCAAGCGCGGCCAAACGCATCGCCGAGATCATCCGCGACGAGGGAAGTCCCGGCATGATGCTGCGCATCGCCGTGAACGGCGGCGGCTGCTCCGGCTTTCAGTACGATTTCACCCTCGACGATACCCGGACCGAGGAAGACGTCGCGATCGAGCGCGACGGCTCGACCGTGCTCGTCGATCAGGTCTCGCTTGCCTACATGAAGGGCGCGGAAGTGGATTTCGTCGAGGACATGATCGGCGCCTCGTTCCATATCCGCAATCCGAACGCCACGGCGCGATGCGGATGCGGATCGTCCTTTTCGGTATGATCCGATCCGACCTCGTGCTAGAAGCAAGGCCCGGCTCAAGCCGGGCCTTGGTTTTTTGTCGATGAAGATTGCGACCTGGAACGTCAACTCGATCAAGGCGCGCCTCGGCCACGTCCTGTCCTGGCTCACGACGGCGGCGCCCGATGTCTTGCTCTTGCAGGAGATCAAGTGCCAGACCGGCGATTTTCCCACCGCGCCGTTTCTTGACATCGGATATTCGGCCGCGGTGCTGGGGCAGAAGGCCTATAACGGCGTGGCGATTCTGTCGCGCCACGCGATCGAGGATCGGCGCACGGGCCTGCCCGGCGGCGATCACGACGAACAGGCCCGCTATATCGAGGCGACGCTCGCGGGCGTGCGCGTCGCCTCGATCTATCTGCCGAACGGCAATCCCGTCGATTCGGAAAAATTCGATTATAAGCTCGCCTGGATGGAACGGTTGCGCCGGCACGCCGAGACCCTGCTCGAAGGCGACGAGATGGTCGTGCTCGGCGGCGACTACAACGTCTGCCCGACCGATCTCGACGTCTGCGATCCCGCCGCCTTCGCCGGCGACGCGCTGTGCCGGCCGCAAAGCCGCGCCGCCTTTCGCGCGCTTCTCCATCTCGGCCTCACCGACGCCTTTCGCGCGCGCCATCCCGACGAGCCGCGCCGCTATAGCTTCTGGGATTACCAGAATCGCGCCTGGCCGTTGGATCAGGGCTTGCGCATCGACCATCTGTTGCTGAGCGCCAACGCTGCCGACCGGCTCGGGCGTTGCGACATCGACCGGGCGCCGCGCGGCCTCGAAAAAGCCTCCGACCACGTTCCGGTGTGGTGCGAGATCGACGCATGAGCGACCCGCAGCCCCGTCCTCAAGGCGAATCGCAACCGCCGCCGCTCGCCGCGGCCGGCCGCGCGCGCAACGGCGACAGCGCGGGCGACGATGAAGGCGCGGCGAAGCGTGTCTCTCTCGGCGCGCGCTGGCGCGGCTTCAAGAAGCTCATCCTCGGCGCGCCGCGCAATCCGATGGCGGCGGAGACGCGCCATGGCATGGTGCTGATCGCCTTCCTCGCCTGGATCGGCCTTGGCGCCGACGGCCTGTCGTCGGCCAACTACGGCCCCGAGGCCGCCTTCGTCACGCTCGGCGGCCAGACCCATCTCGCGCTCTATCTCGCGGCGATGACCGCGGTCGCGGTGTTCATCATCAGCTTTTCCTACAACCAGGTGATCGAGCTGTTCCCCTCGGGCGGCGGCGGCTACAAGGTGGCGACGGTCCTGATCGGGCCGCGCGCCGGGCTGATCTCGGGCGCCGCGCTGATCGTCGACTACGTGCTCACCATCGCGATCTCGATCGCGGCCGGCGCCGACGCGCTCTACAGCTTGCTCCCGGTGGGTTGGCAGAGCACCAAGCTGTTCGTCGATCTCGCCGCGCTGCTGCTTCTCCTGGTGCTCAACCTGCGCGGCGTGAAGGAACCGATCAAGATCCTGCTGCCGCTCTTCCTCGGCTTTCTGCTCACCACCTGGGCCCTGATCATCTACGGCATCGCGCTGCACGCGAGCCAGCTTCCGACCTTGGTGCCCGAGACGCTGCACGCCACGAGTTCGGTCGCGCGCTCGGTCGGCTGGCTCGCGGTGCTCTCGCTGCTATTCCGCGCCTTCGCCTTCGGCGGCGGTACCTATACCGGCATCGAGGCGGTCTCGAACAACGTCAACATCCTGAAGGAGCCGAAGGTCGCGACCGGCCAATGGACCATGCTCTACATGGCCGCCTCGCTCTCCTTCACCGCCGCCGGGCTGATCGTCCTCTATCTGCTGTGGCACGCCGTGCCGGAGAGCGGGCGGACGCTGAACGCCATCGTCTTCAAGCTCATTCTCGAACACGCGCTCGGCGCCCATCCGGTCGCGATCAACGGCATCATGCTGGCGACGCTGGCCTTCGCGGCGGCGATCCTGTTCGTCGCCGCCAACGCCGGCTTCCTCGGCGGCCAGGCAGTACTGGCCAACATGGCGGCCGACCGCTGGGTGCCGCACCAGTTCAGCCAGCTTTCGAGCCGGCTGGTGACGCAGAACGGCATCCTTCTCATGGGCGTCGCGGCGCTCGCCATTCTGCTGCTCACCGAGGGCAAGGTCGATCTCCTGGTCTCGCTCTACAGCATCAACGTGTTCATCACCTTCACGCTCTCGACCAGCGGGCTTTGCATCTACTGGTGGCGGCACTGGAACGAGGTGCCGGCACCGGCGCTGCGCCTGCTGCTTTCGGCAGCCGGCACGGTGGTCTGCGCCAGCATCCTGGTCGCGACGCTGGTGGAGAAGTTCACTTCCGGCGCCTGGATGACGGTGCTGATCACCGGCCTCGTGATTCTGCTCTGCTTCCGCATCAAGCACCATTACCGCGAGACCGCGCGCCAGCTCGCCAAGGTGGACGCGCTGTTCGCCACCGCGACGCCGACCGGCGCAACCGAGAGCCCGCCCGAGCTCGACCCGCAGGCCTCGACCGCGGTGTTCCTCGTCGGTGGCAGCCTCGGCACCGGCATGCACACCCTGCTCGCCACCCAGCGGCTGTTTCCGAAGCAGTTCAAGAACTACGTCTTCGTCAGCGTGGGCGAGATCGACGCCGAGAGCTTCTACGGCGAGGAGCGCCTGAGGCAGATGCGCAGCGAGGTCGAGGCCAATCTCGCCTTCTACGTCAATTACTGC
>JAJYTL010000326.1 GCA_021793055.1 Pseudomonadota bacterium | reverse complement strand
CCACGCCTTCAATGGCTACGGCGTGCTCGCGAACCTTATCGCGGTGCCGATCACCGGCTTTTGGATCACGCCTTGGGCGTTGGTCACGCTGCTCGCCATGCCCTTCGGGCTCGATCGCTTCACCCTGATCCCGATGGGCTGGGGCGTCCACGCGGTGATCCGGGTCGCCGAGACGGTGTCGTCTCTGCGGGGCGCCGTGGTGCCGGTCGCGGCGATGCCCGATTGGGGTCTTATCGCGGTGACGGTGGGGGGCTCTGGCTGTGCCTGTGGCGCCGGCCGTGGCGGCTTTACGGTCTGCTCGCCACCGCGCTCTGGCTTGCCGGCATCTAGCTCGCGCCGCGGCCCGATATCCTGATCGACGGGCAGGCCAAGCGGATTGCGGTCCGGGCCGAAGACGGCAGCCTGTTGGTGTCGGCCGGGCGCGGCGATCGCATGGCGGTCGAAACCTGGCTGGCGCGGAACGGCGGCGGGACGGCACGTGCCTGGCCCGCGTCCGGCGAGATCGCCGGCGGGCGGCTGCGCGGCGATGTCTCGGGCTGCCCCTATCGGGCGCGGAATCTGGCGGCGGATTTTCCGGCCGGCGCGGCCGCTACGGCCGCCGACTGCCGCGCCGCCGATCTGGTGGTGAGCCTGGGCGCGGTCCGCGGCCGTTGCGTCGGCGCGCGCGTCGTTGTCGACCGCCGCGACCTCCGCCGCGAGGGCGTGGAAGCGATCTATTTCGAGCGCAGCGGGCGCATTCGGATCGAAAGCATCGCCGGCGAGCGGGGCCGCCGACCCTGGTCCGATCCGCGACCGACTTCGGCGGCTCAGTAGTTGCGGTAGAGGCCGATCAGGCGGCCCTGAACGCGAACCCGGTCGGGGCCGAAAATCCGCGTTTCGTAGGCCGGGTTGGCGGCCTCCAGCGCGACCGAATTGCCCTTGCGGCGCAGGCGCTTCAATGTCGCCTCCTGCTCGTCGACCAAGGCCACGACGATGGTGCCGTTCTCGGCGTTGTCGCAGCGCTCGATGATCACCGTATCGCCTTCGTGGATCCCGGCCTCGATCATCGAATCGCCGGCGACCTCGAGCGCGTAACAATCGCCCCGGCCGATCAGGGCGGCCGGCACTTCGAGCGTCCGTGAGGGGTCGCGCAAGGCCTCGATCGGCGTGCCGGCGGCGATCTTGCCATAGAGCGGCAGCGAGACGATCTGGCGGCCGGCCGCCGCCGCGGCTTGCGTGGCGCCATTGCCGCCACTTGGGAAGCGGCCCTTGATGACGTTCGGGGCGAAGCCCTGGCGGGGGCTCGCGTTCGCGGTTGTGGCGCCCGCGGTTGCCGTGCTCGCGGCCGATTCGGGCAGCTTCAGCACTTCCAAGGCGCGCGCCCGGTGCGGCAGGCGGCGGATGAATCCGCGTTCCTCAAGCCCGGTGATCAAGCGGTGAATGCCTGATTTGGATTTCAATTGCACAGCTTCCTTCATTTCGTCGAAGGAAGGGGAGACGCCGGTCTGCTTCAGATGTTGGTGGATGAAGACCAGAAGCTCATGTTGCTTGCGCGTCAGCATCGCCGAATCTCCCGCGTCGGGAACAAATATGAAACGCGAGAGGATGTTCTAGTTTAGTTCCGCTTTTTGTCAAGGAGAAAGCGCCCGCGGCGGTTGCGGCGAGGGGCAAACCCGGGGCGGGAGCTACCAGAGGCCGGCGCGATGGATGACGGTCACCGGCTCGCCGGCCTTGGCGGCGGGCGCGAACGGCGGGCGGACGATCAGGCAATCGGCCGTGGCGAGGACCGAGAGCATTGACGAGTCCTGCGTCGAAAAGGGGGTTGCGACTTCAGTGCCGGCGGCGTTCCGCGACAGGCGGGCGCGGATATAGTCCTGGCGCCGGTCGTTGGCGCGTAGCTCGGTGCCGAGGAGGGCGCTCGCCGGCGGGATCGGATCGTCGTCAAGGCCGAGCAGGCGATGCAGCGCCGGCCGCAGGAAAACGACGCCGCAGATCAGCGACGAAACCGGATTGCCCGGAATGCCCAACACCGGGATGCCGTCGCACTCGCCGAACATCAACGGCTTGCCCGGGCGGATGGCGATCTGCCAGAAATCGAGCCGGAGGCCGCGACTGCCAAGGACGTCGCGCACGAGATCGTAGGCGCCGACCGAAATGCCGCCCAGGGTGACCAGGAGGTCAAAGCCGCGCGCGGCCTCGACCAGGCCGGTGAGGGAATCGCGATTGTCGCGCGCGATGCCGAGATCGATCGCGATGCCGCCGCTCGCCTCGATCAAGGCGGCGAGGGCGAAAGAATTCGAGGAGACGATCTGGTTCGGTCCGATCGGCTCGCCGGGGCGGACCAGCTCATCGCCGGTCGAGAGCAGCGCCACCCGCGGCTTGCGGCGAACCGAGAGCCAGGGATTGTCCATCGCCGCGGCAAGGCCGATATCGCTCGGGCCGAGGCGGCGGCCGGCGGCAAGGCCGATCTGACCCGGGCGGAAATCGAGGCCGGCGGCGCGAATATGGGCATTGGCGCGGCCCGCGACCGCGACTTTGATGCGTTTGCCGATCGCCTCGATATTTTCCTGGATGACGATGCAGTCGGCCCCCGCCGGCAGCGGCGCGCCGGTGAAGATGCGGACCGCCTCGCCGGGGCCGACGGTGCCGTCAAAGCTTCCGCCGGCCGGCGATTCGCCGATCTCGGTCAATTCGGCCGGGGCCTGCGCCACATCGGCCGCCCGCACCGCCCAGCCGTCCATCGCCGAGACCGCGACCGGCGGCTGGCAGCGGCGCGAGATCACATCCGCCGCGAGGACGCGGCCCGCGGCTTGGGAAAGCGGCACCATTTCCGCCGGCAAGGTTTCGAGCGCGCCGGTGATGGCCCGCAAGGCGTCTTCAATCGAAATCACGATTCAGCCTTATAAGTTCCAGATTTTCCGCCAGATTTACTTAACAATCGGATGTCGGTCAGGCGCATGCCGCGATCCACCGCCTTGACCATGTCGTAGATCGTCAGGGCGGCGACACTGACTGCCGTCAGGGCTTCCATTTCGGCCCCGGTGCGGCTCGTCAGCTTGACGACGGCGCGGATTTCGACCCCCGGGCGGGCGGCATCGCAGCGCAGATCGACGGTGACCGCGGCGAGCGGCAGCGGATGGCAAAGCGGGATCAGTTCGTGGGTGCGCTTCGCCGCCATGATGCCGGCGATACGCGCCGCGGCCAGGACGTCGCCTTTTGGTGCCGCGCCGCTGGCGATCAGGTCGAGCGTTTCCGGCCGCATCTCGACCCAGCCGCCGGCGACCGCCTCGCGCGCGGTTTCGGCCTTGGCCGAAACGTCGACCATCACCGCGTTGCCCTCGGCGTCGAGGTGGGTGAGGCGGCCGCTCACGGCGTTGCCAGGCTCGGCACGGGTTGCAGAAGCCGCCGCGTCGCCGCCGCGACGTCGGCCTCGCGCATCAGGGATTCGCCGACCAGGAAGCAGCGCAGCCCGACCTTGGCCATGCGCGCGAGATCGGCCGGATGGTAAAGGCCGCTTTCGCTGACGCCGAGCGTGCCGGCGGGAAGGTGCGGCGCCAGCATCTCGCTGGTTGCGAGATCAACGGCGAGGGTCTTGAGATTGCGGTTGTTGATACCGATCAGCGCGCTGTTCAAGCCGACGGCGCGGTCGAGCTCGGTACGGTCATGAACCTCGACCAGCACGTCCATGCCGTATTCGGCGCCGGCCGCCGCGAGTTCGCGGGCGGCCGCATCCGAGAGCGCGGCCAGGATCAGAAGGATGCAATCAGCGCCGAGGGCCCGCGATTCGGCGATCTGATAGGGATCGAGCA
>JAJYTL010000325.1 GCA_021793055.1 Pseudomonadota bacterium | reverse complement strand
GAAGGAGATATCGAAATTCGCCAGCTTGCGCGCCGCCGCCGACGCACTGCCGGCGCCGGCCGAGGCGTGGCCGACGACCCGGATGACGGCGCCCAAGCTGCGGCTCTCGGCCGCGATATGGCGCAGCGTGGCATAGTCCTTGGCCGCGATCCGGGCCGACCCGGTGGCGAAATAGAGCGTCGCCACGCGGCGGATGCCGGCCTCGGCGAAGGCGGGCGCGGGCGTTTGCCGCGGTGCCCGCGCACCGCCCGGCGCCGCGCCGGCGATTTCGGGGGCGCCTGGAACGCGGTTCGCGCCCGAGGCCTCAAGCGCCGCCATATAGGTGTCCATCAAGCCCGTCCCACCGCCGGCCGGGCCGGCGGCTGGTTGTGCAATTTGCGGTTGAGGAGCCGGGCCTTGCGCGGAGACGCCTTCCCTACTGGGGGCTGCCGGCATCGGCGCGGGCGGCGCCGGGGCCTGCGTCTGCGCCATGGCCTGCGTCTGCGCCATGGCCTGCGTCTGCGCCATAGCTTGGCCTGGCGGTTGCGCTTGCGAAGGCGGTTGGGGTGCCTTCGGCGCGCTGGTCTGTTCCACGGTTTGCGGGACTCTAGATGGCATCGGCGGCAAGGCGCCGCTCGGCGACGAGCCCGGCACGACCTGCGGTAGTGCTCGGCTCTCTTCGGGGGCTGCGGGTGGCGGCAGCGGCGGCGTCGTCACGATGCTGCCGGGTGGCGCCGGCTCGGGCGGCAGCGGCGCTGCCGCCGGGCCGGAGGGTGGATTGGGTGGCGTGCCAGTCAAGGTCTGGGCGGTGTATTGCGCCTTCGCGCCCTTGGCGGCGAGCCCCTGCTCCAGTTGCTTTTGCGCCGCGGCGGAGGGCGGCGTCGGCCGCACCGGCACCGGGCCGACATTGGGATAGCTCGGCTTCGCCGCGACCTCGCTCGCGGGCGGGATCACGGTCGCGGTCGGCGGCGGGGCATTCTCGCCGGCGACGTCGTGATACCAGGCGGTGGGATTGGCCCAATCGGGAACCGAGGAGCAGGCGCTCAGCGCCAGCGTCGCACCGACAGCGAAACTCACTGCCAGAAGCCGCCGCCCGTGGCCCGCACTGCGTTCAGCTGTCACCGCTTCGCCCGCTCGCCTTCTGGTTCAAAAGACAATTTGGCCCTTGTCTTCGCCCCTGCCGCCGTCCTCAATAGCGCAAGGGGCAGGGCGCTACAAATTATATTTTACCCATCTTATACTCCGAACATTCGGATTGGGATGATCTGCATGGCGGATAACGAAAACAACCCGGAGGAACTCTCGCGCCTGGCCGAAACCATGGTCGAGGTCGGCGTGCAGGGGCAGCGCATGATGGCGGAATTTCTCGCCCGCCATACCGAGCGCATGGCGGCGGAAGGCGTCGATCCGCTCGATCTTGGCGGCGCCTTCGGCAAGTTCGCCGCGCAAATGATGAGCGCGCCCGAGCGCCTCATCGCGGCGGAACTCGCGCTTTTCGACCAGCAGATGGCGCTCTGGCGCTATGCCTTCGAGCGCTTCGCCGGCAAGGAGGCGCCGCCGGTGGCGGCGCCGGCGGCGGGGGATCGGCGCTTTCGCGATGCCGCCTGGCAGGAGCTGGTGGCATTCGATTTCATCAAACAGTCATATCTTCTCGCCGCGAAATGGCTGATGCAGGTGGTGCGCGAGACCGAGGGGCTCGACGATCAGACCGCGAAAAAGGTCGATTTCTATACCCGCCAGTTCGTCGACGCGGTGTCGCCGGCCAATTTCCTGCTCACCAATCCGGAGGCGCTCCGCACCACGATGGAGAGCGGCGGCCGCAATCTATTGCAGGGCGTGCGGCATATTATCGAGGATCTCGAGCAGGGCGGCGGCGATCTCAAGATTCGCATGACCGACGACAAGGCCTTCCGGGTTGGCGAGAACCTCGCCACCGCGCCGGGTGCGGTGGTGTTCCAGAATCGCCTCATGCAGCTGATCCAATACGCCCCGACGACCGAGCAGGTACACAAGCACCCGCTCGTCATCGTGCCGCCCTGGATCAACAAATATTACATCCTCGATCTCAAGCCCGAGAACTCGCTGATCCGTTGGGCGGTGGCGCAGGGCTACACGGTCTTCGTCATCTCCTGGGTCAATCCCGACGCGAGCCACGCCGAAATCACCTTCGGCGATTACATGCATGAGGGCATCCTGGCGGCGCTCGACGCCATCGAGCGGGCGATCGGCGAGAAGGAGGTGATGGCGCTCGGCTATTGCATCGGCGGCACGCTTCTCGCGACCACGCTCGCCTATATGGCGGCGACCGACGACCGGCGCATCCGGGCCGCGACCTTCCTCGCCTCCCAGGTCGATTTCACCGAGGCGGGCGAGCTCCAAATCATGATCGACGACGCCTCGCTCGACTATATCGAGGACCTGATGAGCAAGAAGGGCTACCTCGATGGCGGCCAGATGAGCGGCACCTTCAACATGCTGCGCGCCAACGACCTGATCTGGTCCTTCGTGGTCAACAACTACCTTCTCGGCAAGGAGCCGCCGCCCTTCGATCTGCTCTATTGGAACTCGGACTCGACGCGCATGCCGGCCGAGATGCACCGTTTCTATCTGCGCGCCATGTACAAGCAGAACAAGCTGGTCGAGCCGGGCGGCATCGCACTCTCGAACGTGCCGATCGATCTGCGCCGCATCACCGTTCCCTGCTACGTCCAGGCGGCGAAGGAGGACCACATCGCCCCCGCGCGCTCGGTCTACAAGATCGTCCATCTGCTGCAGGGACCGGTGCGCTTCGTGCTCGCGGGCTCGGGCCATGTCGCGGGCGCGATCAATCCGCCGGCGCAGAAGAAATATCAGCACTGGGTCGGCGCGGCCGGCAAATTCCCGCTTGCGGTCGAGGAATGGCTCGCCGCGGCCAAGGAAGTGCCGGGCTCGTGGTGGCCGGATTGGGAGCGCTGGATGGCGCGCCGCGCCGGCGCCATGGTGGCGGCGCGGCAGCCGGGCGCCGGCGCCTTGCCGGCGATCGAGCCGGCGCCGGGCAGCTACGTCAAGGTCCGGGTGGCCTGAAGTCGGCTTCGGCCGCGGGCTTAGACTTGGTTCAAGCCCTGGCTTCGAGCTTTGGCTTCGAGCTTTGGCTTCAAGCCCCGGCCGTGTTGCGGTATTCCGCCGCGAGCTCGACATAGTGATCGGCGATATGGTGCATCTGCGCGATGTCCTCGGGCGAGAGCTTGCGCACGAAACGGGCCGGCCGGCCGCCCCATAGCTCGCCCGACGGCACGCGCTTTCCCGGCGTCAGCAGCGAGCCCGCCGCCAGCATGCCGTCGGTCTCGATGATGGCGGCGTCCATCACCGTCGCGCCCATGCCGACGAAGGCACTGTCCTCGAGCGTGCAGCCGTGGATCAGCGCCATGTGCCCGATGGTAACGCCGGCCCCGATATAGGTCGGATGCGTGCCGGTGCTGACGTGGATCACGGTGCCGTCCTGGATATTGGTGCGGGCGCCGATGCGGATGCGGTGCACGTCGCCGCGGACCACGCAATGAAACCACAGGCTGGTCTCGGGCCCCATATGAACGTCGCCGATCACTACCGCGGTCGAGGCGATGAAAACATCCGGCGCGATCGTCGGCAGGACGTTGCGAAACGGCAGAAGGCGGCCTTGAAAGGGGCTCATGGTTTGTGCTCCTCGCATGTACGAGACGGCGGCGCGGCTCGGCCGCGCCCAGGCTCCAAGAGCCCTTGGCTCAAGGGCGCTTGAGCCATGGGATCCTGATTAGGGGAACAACGGCGCCTGTTCCAGCGCCATGGTCTCGGGCAGGCCGCAGAGCAGGTTCATGTTCTG
>JAJYTL010000324.1 GCA_021793055.1 Pseudomonadota bacterium | reverse complement strand
GAGGACGCGGCGCGATGCAACATCAGCCGAGCAGCCAAAGCAGGATCGGCACCGTGAGCGCCGCGGCGATGGTGGCAAGTGTGATGGTCGCGGCCATGCCGCGGGCATCGCCGCCGAGGGCGCGGGCCAGGATATAGGTCGAAGGCGCGGGCGGCAGCATGGCCGCGAGCAGGGCCACGATTCGGCTCAAGCCATGCAGCCCGAGGGCCCAGCAGAGCGCCGCGACGATGAGGGGAAAAATCAGCAGCTTCAAGACCGAGGTCACAAGCACCGAAGCGCGGAAGACATGCTCGCCGAAGTCGAAGGCGGCGCCGACCACGAGAAGCGCGAAGGGGATCGCCGCCGCGCCCAGCATCGCCGTCATCGGCCCGATGCCGAGCGGCAGGCGGAAATGAGCGGCCTCGACGACGATGCCGGCGAAGCAGGCGAGCACCATCGGGTTCTGCGCCACCTGGCGCAATTGCTCGCCGATCCGGGCCTCGCCGCCGTTCGCGTAGCGCACCAGAACCAGGGTTGCGAGTACGTTCAGAAGCGGCACCATCACGGCAATGGCGACGGCGAGACGGGCGACACCGGGGCTGCCGAAAAGCAGCGCCGCGACGGCGAGCCCAAGGGCGCCGTTGAAACGCATCGAGCCCTGAAAGAGCGAGGTGAATTCCGGGCCGTTGATCGGCAGTCGGGGCCTGAGCGCGAGAAGAATGGCGCTGAGCAGGACGATGGCGGCAAAGAGCACGACGACCATCATTAGGGTTTCGGGACCGGCGAGGTGGGCGGTCGCTAGCGCATGGAACAGAAGCGCCGGCAGAAAGATATAGTACGTCATGCGCTCGGCCGCCGGCCAGAACGACTGGCCCGGGAAGTCCATGCGTTTCAGCAGGTAGCCCAAGGCGGTGACGAGAAAGACGGGAACGAGCGCGGTAAAGACGGTGAGCATCGGCGGATCCGGTCGGTCAAGAGCGAGGCAAAGGCGGCGGCGTATTCGCCCGCGTCGGCTTCCGGAGTGGCCCCCCCGGGTCGCCGCCGCGCCGCCTCTCGATTGCGCGGCGCTAGAGTGGCAGGGGTCGGAGCCGCTGTCGAGGCGCGATCGGAAATCGGCGGTCGCACCGGCCATTTCGTCGCGCGCGGCATGCGGTGCTGGTTTGGCCGCGCGCCGGACGCGGACGCGCCGCCAATCTCGAACCAGCCAGCCGCGCCCTTTTCCATCTAAGGTATCACTACGTTATGTTTATCATCCATAAAGACGATATATTAGTGTATAAATATCGGCGGGCCGCGTCCGCGGCGGCGGTAAACGCGCATCGCGCCGTCGCCCTAAATCGGCTAAAAGGACCGCGCCCGGCTGCGTTTGGTCGGTGCCGGCGTCGCCGGACCGGCCTGTTGCCCCCGATGCAGCCGTGATAGGGTGCGTACCTAATGACTGCTTCGCCTTCTTCCGCCACGCTCGATGGACGTGCTTCGGCGCCGACGAGCTTTGCCCTGGCGCGCCGACTGATCGGCGATTACCTCAAGCCCCATGTGGCGGTGCTGGGGATGGCCGCGTTTTGCATGATCCTGGTTTCGGTTGCGACGGCGGCCAACGCCTGGCTGATGGAGCCGGCCTTGAATCGCGTCTTCGTCGCCCATGACCGAACCATGCTCTGGCTGGTGCCGCTCGCGGTTATCGGCGTTGCGGTGATCAAGGGCTTCGCCGGTTACGGCCAGTCGATCCTGGTCAACCAGGTCGGCCAGAAGATCATCGCCGAGATTCAGACCAAGCTTTTTGCCCATCTCGTGCGCGCCGATATCGGCTGGTTGCAAGCGAACCATTCCTCGACCTTGGTTTCGAGCTTCGTCTACGACGTGACACTGTTGCGCGACGCCATCGCGCGCGCGGCGACCGGGATGGTGAAGGACATCCTGACCGTGGTCTTTCTTGCCGCGGTCATGTTCTATCAGGATTGGCGGCTGTCGCTGATCGTGGTGGTAGTGTTTCCGGCCGCCGGCGTGGCGGCGCGCAAGCTTGGCCGCCGCACGCGCAAGAGCTCGACCGCGACCCAGGAGGAGACCGCGCGTCTCGCGGCGCTGGTGAGCGAGGCCTATACCGGGGCCCGACTGGTCAAGGCCTACGGCATGGAGGAATACGAAACCACGCGCGCCAGCGAGCTGATCAAGCGCCGTTTCGGCCATATCATGCGCATGGTGCGGGCGCGTGCCGCGGCGAGCCCTGCGACCGAAGCCTTGGGCGGCATCGCGGTCGGCGCTGCGATCTTCTATGGCGGCTGGCGGGCAAGCCAGGGCGGCATGACGCTCGGCGCCTTTGGCTCCTTCATCACGGCTCTGCTTCTCGCCTATCAGCCGGCGAAAAGCTTGGCCAATTTCAACACCGTGCTGCAGGAAGGCTTGGCCGCGGCGGCGCGTCTTTACGCTCTCTTCGACGTCGCGCCCAAGGTGGCCGATCGGCCGGCGGCGAAGCCACTGGCGATCGACAAGGCGGAGATCGTCTTTGACGGCGTCGGCTTCAGCTATGGCGTCGGCGAAGGGCCGGCGCTGCATAACCTCTCGCTCCGCGTCGAGGGCGCGAGGCGGGTCGCGCTGGTCGGGCCGTCCGGCGCCGGCAAGAGCACGATCTTGAGCCTGATCCCGCGTTTCTTCGACGCCGATTCGGGGGCCATCTCGATCGACGGCCAGGACCTGCGCGACGTCACCCTGGCCTCGCTTCGCGGCGTCATCGCGTTGGTCACCCAGGAGGCGATCCTGTTCGACGATACGGTGCGCGCCAACATCGCCTACGGGCGGCCCGGGGCGACGCAGGACGACATCGTCGCGGCGGCGACGGCGGCGGCGGCGCACGATTTCATCGCCGGCCTGCCGCAGGGCTACGACACCCGTCTCGGCGAGCATGGGGTCCGGCTTTCCGGCGGCGAGCGCCAGCGCATCGCCATCGCCCGCGCGATGTTGAAGGACGCGCCGATCCTGCTGCTCGACGAGGCAACATCGCAGCTCGACAGCGAATCCGAGCAGCAGGTGCAGGTCGCGCTGGGGCGTCTCATGCGGGGCCGCACCACTCTCGTTATCGCCCATCGGCTCTCGACCGTGGTTGATGCCGATCGCATCTATGTCATCGACGGCGGGCGCGTGGTCGAGCATGGCCGCCACCGGGACTTGCTGGCTCTTGGCGGCGCCTATGCCCGGCTTTACGCGACCCAGTTCGCGACCGCGCCGACAGCGCCGGAAGCGCCCGCGTCGGAACCCGCGGAGCAGCGAGCCTCGGCGTGAAGATCGGGCGGAGGATCGGCCAGAGCCGGGTTGTGCGCGCGGCTCTTTGCTGGCTGATCGCGCAATATGTCCGTTTGGTTTGGTATAGCGGCCGATGGCGCGTGCTCGGCCTCGAACATCCGGGGCCCTATTGGCGAGACGGCCGGCCCTTCATCAGCGTCTTCTGGCACGGCCGTCTTCTGATGATGGTCTTTGGCTGGCGGACCCGGCGGCGAATGAATGTTTTGATCTCCCATCATCGGGATGGCGAGCTTATCGCCGGTGCCATGGGCCATCTCGGCCTTCGTAGCGTACGCGGCTCGTCGCGGCGCGGCGGCGCCGACGCCGTCCGCACCATGCTGCGATTCTTGAAGGCCGGCGAGTACGTTGCCATCACGCCGGATGGGCCGCGCGGTCCGGCGTGCCGCGTGAGCGAGGGAACCATCCATACGGCGCGCCTCGCCGGGGTGCCGATCCTGCCGGCGACCTACAGCACGACGCGCGGCCGGGAACTCGGGAGCTGGGACCGCTTTCTCCTCGCCTTGCCCTTCGCGCGCGGCGTGCTGCTCTGGGGGACGCCGATCGAGGTG
>JAJYTL010000323.1 GCA_021793055.1 Pseudomonadota bacterium | reverse complement strand
CGACCGCGGGGCGGCAGAAATTCTCCGGCGCGTTCTGATTGGTGTGGATGCGGGGGCCAGCCTCGGTCTCGACCACGGTCATGTGCCAGTCGCCGGGCGCGACATAGATACGACCGCCCTCGATCGCCGAGCCGTCGACGGCTTCCGCGCAGGGCATGCCGGCGATATGGCTGAGGTGCTCGGCGAAGATCGTGGTGAAGGTCGGCGGCATGTGCTGGGTGATGAAGATCGGCAGCGAGATGCGGTTCTTGAGAAAGCCGAACAGCGCGAAAAGCGCCGGCGGCCCGCCGGTGGAAGAGCCGATGGCAAGCACCTTCGGCTTCAGCCTGGAGGGCTGACGCAGCGTGAAGCTCGCGCGGCGCGACACCACCGCCGGGGCGGCGACCCCAGCGGCGGGCGCCGACGCGGGTGCCGATGCCGACGGCGCCGGCGAAACCGGGGTCGCGGACGCAACCGGACGCGGCGCCATCCGGCGCCGCCGCGCCGCGCCGAGCGCCTTGAGCTTGGCGACCAGATCGCGCTGGAAGTCGTTGCTTCCCTGCAGATCGCGCAAGGACGACGGCTTGGTGATGTAGTCGGAGGCACCGGCCGCGAGCGCCTTCAGGCTGATATCCGCGTTGCGCAGCGTGAGCGTCGAGACCACCACGACCTTGACGTCGGGAATGGCGCGCAGAAGCTTCGGCAGCGTCGTGATCCCGTCCATCACCGGCATTTCGATATCGAGCACGACGATATCGGGGGCGAGCCGCTCGACGATGCGAAGCGCCGCGGCGCCGTCGCCGGCGCTGCCGACCACGCGAAGCTCTGGATCGGCCTCGATCCAGCGCGTGAGAAAGCCGCGAATCACCGCCGAATCGTCGACCACCATCACGCGATAGGCAGTTTCCGAGCGGTCGCTGGCGAGCGGCGCGACGTTAGCGAGGTCCACGGCCATCGCCTTACAGCAATCCGGCAGCGGAGAATTTAGCCTCGATGATCTCGCGATCGAAGGGCTTCATGATGTACTCGTTGGCGCCCGCCTCGATCGCCTCGCGGATATGCGCGAGGTCGGCCTCCGTGGTGCAAAAGAGCACGACCGGCGCGCCGCCGCCCTCGACCTTTCGCAGCGTTCGCAAAAACTCGATACCGTTCATCACCGGCATATTCCAATCCAACAAGATCACGTTCGGCATATGCTTCAGGCACGCGTCGAGCGCTTCCTTGCCATCGTTCGCCTCTTCGATGTCGAAGGGAAGCTGTTCGAGAATGCGCCGCACGGCCAACCGAATGGCGCGCGAATCATCGACGATCAGGCACGATTTACGAGTCGTTGGCGCGGCGAACGACATCGACCGGCATCTCCGTCAAGCACCCCGCCCGCCGGAAAGATCCAGCAGGCGATCGACGTCGACGACGACGAGAAGGCAATCATCCAGCCGATAGATGCCGGCGGAAATCTCTCGCCATTGCGGCGCCAGGGTCGCGGGATTGCGCTCGTAGGTTTGCGTCGAGAGCGTGAGAACCTCGCCCACGTTGTCGACCATCAGGCTGTAGGGCTCGCCGTGATGCTCCACCACGACGCTCATCCCGGGTTCCGTCTCGGGCCGGGGCGGCAGGCCGAGCCGGCGGCGGACGTCGATCGCGGTGACGATGCGGCCGCGCAAATTGAGCGTGCCCGCGACCTCGGACGTGGCCAGGGGGATCGGCGTCAGCTTCTGCGCCCGCAACACGTCGCGAACGAGCAGAACCGGGATGCCGAAGATTTGATCGGCCACCGTGATGGTGACGTATTGGCTGGCCTCCGCTGAGACGACGCCGGAATTGGTGCTCACCGCCATGCTCATCATGCCGCCCCCCGCGCCGCCAGAGTCTGGGACAGGGTGTCAAGAAGCGCCGCGCGATCGAACTTGGCGACGCAGCCGGTGAAGCCGGCGTCCTCGCCGGGAACCGCGTTCGCCGAGGCCGCCAGCGCCACCAGCGGCGTGTCGTGCCAAAGTTCGCCCTCCTTGATCGCGTTGGCGAAGCTCGCGCCGTCCGCGCTCGGCGTGTCCATGTCGCTGACGATGACGTCGAATTCGCGACCCTCCTCGCGCAGCCTCAGCGCCTCGTCCACGCTTTCCGCGGCGGTCACGCGGTAGCCCGCGACCGAGAGCAGCGGCGTCAGCATGTTGCGAAAGAAGGGATTCTGATCGACCAGGAGAATGCGCTTGGCCTGCGCCCGGTTCCGGCTCGACGATCCGCCCCAACCGAGCATGCGCTTTTCGAGATAATGGCCGACGTCGAGGATCTCGGTCGCCTTCCCGGCCACCACCGCCGAGCCGAGTACGCCCGGCTTTTGTCCCGGCTGGGTGATGTCGAGACGGTCCTCGACGATATCGACGATCTCGTCGACGGCGATCCCGAGGCTGTTCTCGCCATCGGCGAAGACCAGCATCGGCTGGCGGCCCTCGGACCGGATGGCACAGGTATCGTCGATGGTCACGATCGGGATCAGCCCGCCGCGATACTGCATCAGGGCGCGGCCGTCGGCGCGCTCGATATTGGCGACGTCGATTTCCTCCAGGCGCGCGACCAGCGAGAGCGGCACCGCCCTAATGGCGTCGCTGCCGGCGCGGAAGACGAGGAGCGCCGTGATATCCTCGCCATCGAGAACATGGGCGTCGCCCGCCGCATCGTCGTACTCGCCGATCGCCTCCACCGCAGCGGCCATGCCGGCGCGCACCGCGATGCCGGCGGCGTCCAGGATCATGATCACGCGGCCGTCGCCAAGGATGGTGTTGCCGGCGAAGATCTCCAGGTTGCGGAGAATCGGCGCCACCGGCTTGATGACGATTTCCTCGGTATCGAAGACGCGATCGACGACGATGCCGAAGCGCGCCGCGCCGACCTGGGTGACGATGACGAACATCTCGCTGGCGCGCAGGGCGCTGCCAGCCGGGCGCAGATTGAGGCATTCGTCGAGGAACACCAGCGGCAGAAGCCGGTTGCGGAGGCGAAGCACCGGCGCATCGTGGATGCGTTCAACGCGGTTTTCGGCGTTTTCCGCCACCCGCACCAGCTCGACGACGCCGATCTGCGGAATGGCGAAGCTCTCGCCGGCGCATTCGACGATCAAGGCCGAGACGATGGCCAGCGTGAGCGGAATCTTGAAGGTGAAGGTGGTGCCCTTGCCGAGCACCGACTTGAGCTCGATGGTGCCGCCGATCTTCTCGATATTCGAGCGCACGACGTCGAGGCCGACGCCGCGGCCCGACACCGCGGTAACCTTTTCTGCCGTGGAAAAGCCCGGACGGAACAGGAACTGCATCAGCTTGGCTTCGCTCATGCCCTCAAGCTCGGCCTCGGTGGCGAGTCCGCGCTCAAGCGCCTTGGCCTTGATGCGTTGCGCGTCGATGCCGCGGCCATCGTCGGAAATCTTGACGATGATATGCCCGCCCTCGTGATAGGCGTGCAGCCGAATGCGCCCGGCCTCGGGCTTGCCGCGGGCCCGCCGCTCGGCCGGCGTGTCGATGCCGTGATCGGCGGAATTCCGCACCATATGCAGGAGCGGGTCCTTGATTTGATCGAGGATCTGGCGGTCGAGCTCGGTGTCGGCACCGACCATTTCAAGCTCGTACTTCTTGCCGAGCTCGTGGCTCAGGTCGCGCAGAATGCGCGGAAACTTGTTCCAGGCATTGCCGATCGGCTGCATGCGCGTCTTCATCACCCCTTCCTGAAGCTCGGAGGTGATATGGCTCAAGCGCTGCACCGGAAGCGCGAATTCGCTTTCCTCCAGGCCGCGCACCATCTGCAGCAGCTGGTTGCGGGTGAGCACCAGCTCGCTCACCATGGTCATGAGATTTTCAGATCGG
>JAJYTL010000322.1 GCA_021793055.1 Pseudomonadota bacterium | reverse complement strand
CCGACCGGGTGATATTCGGTCTCGGCGAATTCGCGGATGAAGTCCTCGAGAACGGCGGCCGATTGCTTGCCGGGGCCGTGATAGCGCTCGGGTCCGAGATAGGGCCGAAATGCCGCCGCGGCATAGATGTCGCGGGCGCGGCGGATGCCGGCGATCAGCGGCGCGACGTCGCTCTGCGCCGACAGGTAGCCGGGATCGATCAGGGGCGCCGCCGCCGGGTCGGCGGACGCGAGCCGGATCGTGCCGCGGCTTTCCGGGCGAAGGTAGCAGACGTGCAGCGTCATGCCGTGACCGGGGCTTTTTTTCCGTCCGTGGTCGAGCACATAGGCGGGGATGAAATGAAGCTGCACGTCGGGCGTCGCGGCGTCGGGGCCGGAGCGCAGGAAGGCGCCGGCCTCGGCGATATTGCTCACCCCCGGCCCCTGTTTGAAAAGCGCGAACTGCGCTGCGGTTTTGAGCGAGCCGAGACCGGTGGCGAAGCCGTCCAGAGTGATGGCCTCGGTGCAGGCGTGGATGACGTTGATGTCGAGATGGTCCTGCAGGTTCTTGCCGACGCCGGGTAACTCGTGATGGACGGCGATGCCGAGCGGGCGGAGGTCCGCCGCCGCGCCAATGCCGGAGAGCATCAGAATTTGCGGCGAGTTGATCGCGCCGCCCGCAAGCAATACCTCGCGTTCGGCGCGAGCCTCGATCCGTTCGCCCTTGAGCGCATAGAAGACGCCGGTTGCGCGTGTGCCCTGCAGCGCGACGCGCGAGACCAGGGCGCCGGTCACCACCGTCAGGTTCGGCCGCTCGCGCACCGAGTGGAGATAGCCGACCGCGGCGCTGCACCGCTTGCCGTCCTTTTGCGTCACCTGGTAGAAGCCGGCGCCGGCTTGTTCCGGGCCGTTGAAGTCTGGGTTGAACGGGATGCCGGCCTGCTCCGCCGCCGCGACGAAGATCCGGCTCAGGGGGTTGGTGTAGCGCCGCTCGCAGACGTTGAGCGGCCCGCCGTGGCCGTGCAGATCGTCGTTCAGACTATCGTTGTTTTCCGATTTGCGGAAATACGGCAGGACGTCGTCGTAACCCCAGCCCGGATTGCCGAGCGCCCGCCAGAGATCGTAGTCCTCGCGCTGGCCCCGGATATAGACCATGGCGTTGATCGAGCTCGAGCCGCCGAGGGTTTTGCCGCGCGGACAGAACATGCGCCGGCCCTTCATCGCGGCCTGCGGCACGGTGTCGTAGAGCCAGTTGACGTCGGGCGTGATCAATCGGCCGATTCCGGCCGGCATATGGATCAGAAAGGAACGGTCCCTGCCGCCGGCTTCGAGCAGCAAGACCTTGATCGCCGGATCAGCGCTCAGGCGATTGGCAAGCACGCAGCCGGCGGAGCCGGCACCGACGATGATGTAGTCATAGGTCGCGGCCATGGCGCGGTTTCCTCCCCTCTCGGTGCTCTTCGGTGGCTTTTTTTGACAGCCCAGGATGGCGCGGTTCTCAAATGTCCGCCAGCGCCGGCGCGACCGCAGCCCTTTCCCGCGGCATCCAGTGCGGCAGGCGATCGAGGGTGCGCAGATAAGGCGCGTAACCGATGCGGAAGAGCAGCGCCGCGAGCAGCGCCGCCGCCGGCACGATGGCCGCGATCGAGAAGTTCACCGCCTGCGGATTGCGGAAGACGAAGTCGGTGATCAGCGCGACGCTGGTCGGGCCGAGGCCGAGGCCGACGAGGTTGAGAATGCCGGTGTAGACGGCGGTCGCCTGTCCCCGCATCTGGTTCGGCATGATCTCCTGCAGCGCCGCCGGCGCGAGGCCCCAGACGAAGCTGACGAAGAAGTAGAACGGCCCGATCAAGGCGAGCGCCACGCCGGCCTTCGGCACCAGCGGGAAGGCGAGGGCGAAGGGAAAGGCACCGAGCGCCGCGATCAGCCCGACGCGAAGCTTGCCGTCGCGCCGACCCTTGTGCTCCATGCGGTCGCAAAGCCAGCCGCCGACGACGCTGCCGAGCGGCCCGACGACCAAGGTGATGAGGCCGAAGCGGATGCCGATCTCGGCTGCCGTCCAGCCGAAGCGGCGGATGAACATCGCCGGAATCCAGGCGCCGGCGGCGAAGCCGACCAGCGCCACGAGGGTGAAGCCCATATTGTGGCAAAGGATCGTGGCGGCGTTGCGGCGGAAATAGGCGATCACCTCGGCGAGATCGAAACCATAGCCGGCCGCGGCCTTGCGTCCGAGCCGCGGCGGTTCGGCGACCGCCGCCATCAGCGCGGCCACAATCAGTCCGGGCAGGCCGACGGCGAGAAAAACCACCCGCCATGCGTCAAGGGGGCCGAGAAGCGGAACCACGTAGGTGTGGTTGCCGATGGCGCGGATGAGCAGCCCGCCGACGATCAGCGCCAGCCCGGAGCCGAGAAAGATGCCGGTGGAAAAGACGCCGAGCGCAAGGCCGCGCCGCTTCGGCGGGAAATAATCGGCGAGCATCGAGACCGCGCCGGGCAAAAGCGTCGCTTCGCCGGCGCCGACCCCGACGCGGGCGGCAAAGAGCTCGGAGAAACGCCCTGCCGCGCCGCAGGCCGCGGTCATCACGCTCCACATGAAAATGCCCGCGGCGATGATCCCGCGGCGGCTTCGCGCGTCCACCAGGCGGGCGATCGGGAGGCCGAGAACGGCATAGAAGAGCGCGAAGGAGAAACCCTGCAGCAGGCCGATCTCGGTGTCGCTGATGTGGAGATCGTGCTCCATCGGAATCACCAGAAGGCTCACGATAGTGCGGTCGAGGAAGGAAAGGATATAGGCGAGGAGAAGGATGAGGCAGACGTACCAGGCGTAGCCCCGCTTCGGATACGGCGGTTCGCCACTCGCAGCATCGGACATCGAAACCTCCCTATTACGGAGGCGGGCGTAGGCCGCCTCTCAATTTTCGCCACACGGCGGCGAGTTTTGTGTTGCGCTCCGCGGGCGGCATATCGCCGAGTCCGGTCGCGACCAGCGCGAACGGCGCGAACATCAGCCAGCCAAGGCTGAACGCGGTCGCGAGCGCCGTTATCGCCCGCGGATCGAGTGCGGCATCGATCCGTCCTTCCGCCTGACGCGCGGTGGTGGCCGCGACCATGCTGCGGATCAGCGGAAAATCCGGTTGCAGCTCGGAGAGCGCCTGGCCTTCGAGCATGATATGGCCGAGGATGCGCCAGTAGGCATTCTGCTTGCGGGTGGCGCGGAAGGCGCGCGACCAGGCGCCTTCGCGGTCGGGCCCGAGGGCGAGATCGGCTGCCGCGAGGTCGGCCGATAATTCATCGAGCACCATCGTCAGCAAAGCCTGCTTCGAGCCGAAATGGCGATGCACCAGGCCGTGGTTGACGCCGGCGCGGGCGGCGATCTGGCGGATCGAAACCGCGGCCGGGCCTTGGCGGGCGAAGAGTTCGATAGCCGCGGCGATCACCGCCTTGCGCACCGCCTCGGCGCCGTAGGGGCGATCGGCCTCGCCTCGGTTCATGCGAAGGCCCGTCCTTCGCGGGCGTAAGCGGCGGCGGAGCGGCAGAGATTCCGCGCCATCAAGCTGCTCTCGCCGTCGGCGCGGCACTCGTAGATTTCCGCCACCGCCTTCCGTATCGCCTCGTTCTTCGCCGCCGCCTCGAGCGCGTAATCGGCAAGATGGCAGGCAAGCCGGAGGTCGCCCGCCGCGGCAAGTTCGCGGGGGCGCGCGATCAACGCCTCGGCGCCGCCGGCCAGGGCCGCGATTTCGCTGGCCAGGGCGTCGCGGCGGGCCGGCTTGAGCTCGGACGGGCGGCCCGACCACCAGCCGCCATAATAGCGGATGGTGTTGCGAACGATGAACTCGGCTTCGTCGTAGAGCGGCTGCAGCCAAGGCGAGTC
>JAJYTL010000321.1 GCA_021793055.1 Pseudomonadota bacterium | reverse complement strand
TGCGCCTCGAGGATGGTGGCGAAGCGAGCATTTTCCGACAGGAAGCCGTAGCCCGGATGAACCGCGTCGGCGCCGGTGATCTCGGCCGCCGAGACCAGCGCCGGAATGTTGAGATAGCTTGCGGTGGCCGACGGCGGCCCGATGCAGACGCTCTCGTCCGCGAGGCGGACGTGCATGGCGTCAGAATCGGCGGTTGAATGCGCTGCGACGGTGGCGATGCCGAGCCCTTGGCAGGCGCGCAGAATTCTCAGCGCGACTTCGCCCCGGTTGGCGATCAGGATTTTCTCGAACATCGCCGCCTATTCGATCAGCATCAGCGCTTGGCCGAATTCCGCCGGGGCCTGGTTTTCCACCAGGATCTGGGTCACCTTGCCGGCGCGCGGCGCCGGAATCGGATTCATCGTCTTCATCGCCTCGACGATGAGCACCGTCTGGCCGAGTTTGACGGTATCGCCGACTGCGACGAAGGGCGCCGCACCCGGCTCGGGGGCGAGATAGACGGTGCCGACCATGGGCGAGATGACGGCGCCGGGGTGTTTTGCGAGATCGTCCGCTCCGCCCCCGCCTGCGGGCGCCGCGACCGCAGCGGCCACCGCCGCCGGGGTGCTCGCGGTTGCTACCGGCAGGGCGGTATGGACCATGGTACCGGCGCCGCGGGCGATGCGCACCTCGGTATCGCCCTGGCGCCAAGTGATCTCGTTGAGTCCGGTCTCCTCGAGCAGGGTCGCGAGCTCGTGAATCAGGGTCTTGTCGACGGAGAGCTTGGTGATCGGCTTATCCTCCCGGTTGTGCCTTGACCCAGTCCGCGAGCGCATCGAGGGCGAGGAGATAGCCCTTCTGGCCGAAGCCGCAAATCATGCCGCGGACGGCGCTCGAGACGTAGGAATGATGGCGAAACGCCTCGCGGCGGAAGAGATTCGAGAGATGCACCTCGACGGCGGGCTTGCCGAAGGCGATCAGCGCATCGAGGAGCGCGACCGAGGTATGGCTCAAGCCGCCGGCATTGATGACCAAGCCGGCCGCCTTGTCGCGGGCTTCCTGCACCCAGTCGATCAGCTCGCCTTCGTGGTTGCTCTGGCGGAACTCGATGGCGAGGCCGAGCGCGCCGGCGCGGGCGCGGCATGCCGCCTCGATATCCTTGAGCGTGTCGCGGCCGTAGATTTCCGGCTCGCGGGTGCCGAGAAGGTTGAGATTGGGGCCGTTCAAAACATAGATGGTCGCCGCCATGGGGCTCGCCCGTGCCTGCCGCAAGAGGTTGCGTTTATAGCCCGTTCCGGCCGAGGGGAAAAGTGCGGCCGTCGCCGGGACCATGCCGCCCGATGCGGTTGCAAGCCGGGGCCGCCTTGGCCATATTGCTCCTTTGGCCCCCGTTGGGGCAGGGAATTTGAGCCATGCGCGTTATCATCAACGGCGAGGAACGGATCTTCGCCAATCCGCTCAATGCCGCGGATCTTCTGGCCGAGCTCGACCT
This sequence comes from Pseudomonadota bacterium, assembly GCA_021793055.1. Classification (GTDB taxonomy): domain Bacteria; phylum Pseudomonadota; class Alphaproteobacteria; order Ferrovibrionales; family Ferrovibrionaceae; genus JAJYTL01. Next base: position 2,391 of record JAJYTL010000321.1, on the reverse strand, counting down.
CGACCCCCGCAAGGTCGCGCTCGAGCGCAACCTCGAGATTGTGCCTCGCTCGGCCTATGGCACCGTCCAGATCGCCGATGGCGACAAGCTGGAAATCGTGCATTTCATCGGCGGCGGCGGCGAGCCGGCGACGGCGATGGCCGAGGTCGAGGACGTGCTCGCGATCGGCAAGCATCGCTTCAAGTCGCGGCTTCTGATCGGCACCGGCAAGTACAAGGATTTCGACGAGACCCGGCGGGCGATCGAGGCCTCGGGGGCGGAGATCGTCACCGTCGCGGTGCGTCGCGTCAATATCACCGATCGCAGCAAGCCGATGCTGGTCGATTTCGTCGATCCTAAGCGCTACACCTATTTGCCGAATACCGCCGGCTGCAGCACCGCCGACGAAGCCGTTCGCACGCTTCGCCTGGCGCGCGAGGCGGGTGGCTGGTCGCTGGTCAAGCTTGAGGTGATCGGCGATCAGCAAACGCTCTATCCCGACATGACCGAGACCCTGATCGCCGCTAAGCGCCTGGTCGAGGACGGATTCGAGGTCATGGTCTATTGCTCGGACGACCCGATCATGGCCAAGCGCCTCGAGGACATCGGCTGCGTCGCGATCATGCCGTTGGCAGCGCCGATCGGTTCTGGCCTTGGCATCCAAAGCCCGATCAACGTCCGCCTGATCGTCGAGCGGGCGCGCGTCCCGGTTCTCGTCGACGCTGGCGTCGGCACGGCGTCGGACGCGACCATCGCCATGGAGCTTGGCTGCGACGGCGTCTTGATGAATACCGCCGTGGCGCTGGCCAAGGATCCGGTGCGCATGGCACGGGCGATGAAGCTCGCGGTCGAGAGCGGCCGGCTCGCCTATCTTGCCGGACGCATGCCGAAGCGCCGCTACGCCGATCCGTCGTCACCTTTGGCCGGCATGATCTGAGCCGATTCGGTCCGACATCAACCGGCTCTAGGGCCGGGCGCTCTTGACGCGCGCCACCGCGTCCAGCCAGCCGCCGTAGAGCGCGTCGCGCCGCGCCGCCGCCATGGCGGGCTCGAAGCGTCGGGCGCAGCGCCAATTTGCGGAAATTTCCGCGATCGAGCCATAAAAGCCGGTCCGGAGGCCGGCAAGATAGGCCGCGCCAAGGGCGGTGGTTTCGATCGTTTCCGGCCGCTCGACCGTGAGATCGAGAATATCGGAGAGGAACTGCATCGCCCAATCGTTGGCGGCAAGGCCGCCGTCGACGCGAAGCGCGGTGATCGTCGGCACGTCCTCGGCGGCCATCGCCGTCAACAGGTCGCGGGTCTGGTAGGCGACCGCCTCGAGCGCGGCGCGGGCGATCTCGGCGCGGCCGGTGCTGCGGCTCAAGCCGATCAGCGCGCCGCGCGCCTCCGCGTCCCAATAGGGCGCGCCGAGGCCGGTGAAGGCGGGTACCAGATAGGCGCCGCCGGTATCTTCGATGCTGGCGGCGAGCGCCGCGGTCTCGTCGGCGCGGGCGATGGTCTGCAGGTTGTCGCGAAGCCATTGCACCGCGGCACCGGCGACGAAGATTGCGCCCTCCAGCGCATAGGTGGTCTGGCCGGCGAGGCGCCAGGCAATGGTGGAGAGCAAGCGGTGGCACGAGACCACCGGTGCCGTGGCGGTATTGAGGACGACGAAGCCGCCGGTGCCGTAGGTCGCCTTGATCATGCCGGGATGGAAGGCGGCCTGGCCGAAGGTCGCGGCCTGTTGATCGCCGGCGACGCCGGTGATGGGGATGGCGCGGCCGAAGAGATCGGCGGCCGTTTCGCCGAAGTTGCCGCTCGAATCGCGGACCTCGGGCAGCAGCACGGCCGGGATGTCGAAACGGGCCAGCAGGGCCTCGTCCCAAACCTGGCGGCGAATGTCGAACAGCATGGTGCGGGCTGCGTTGGTCGCGTCCGTCGCGTGCACCTTGCCGCCGGTGAGGCGCCAGAGCAGAAAGGAATCGATGGTGCCGAAGGCGAGCTCGCCGGAGCGGGCGCGCCGGTGCCCGTCCGGGACGTGATCGAGGAGCCAGGCGAGTTTGGTGGCGGAGAAGTAGGGGTCGATCACGAGACCGGTGACTTGCTGAATCCGCGGCCCCAGGCCTTCCCGGCGCAAGGTCTCGCAAAGCGGACCGGTGCGCCGGTCCTGCCAGACGATGGCGGGCGCGACGGGCCGGCCGCTGGCGCGCTCCCACAGCACCGTGGTCTCGCGCTGGTTGGTGAGACCGATGGCGTCGATGGCTTCCGCGCCCGCGCCGACGACGACCTCGGTGGCGACGGCAACGACGTCGCGCCAGATGCGTTCGGCGTCGTGCTCGACCCAACCCGGCTTCGGATAGCTTTGCGGCAGCTCAGCTTGCGCCATCGCCTGCGGTCGGCCGGTCTGATCCATCAGCATCGCCCGAGACGAGG
>JAJYTL010000320.1 GCA_021793055.1 Pseudomonadota bacterium | reverse complement strand
GGCAAGACCCGCTACCCGCTCGCACCAGAGCAGATGGCGAAATGGATGGAACGCTTCGTCCGCGAGGATGGCGTCAATCTGATCGGCGGCTGCTGCGGCACGACCGACCGGCATACCGCGGCGCTCGACGCCATGCTGCGGCAAATGGGCCAGCTACGCCCAACGCCGAAGACCCGCAGCGTGCACTGGATTCCCGCCATCGCCTCGCTCTACGCGCAGGTTCCCTTCCGCCAGGAGAACGCCTATCTCGCCATCGGCGAGCGCTGCAACGCCAACGGCTCGCGGCGTTTCCGCGAACTGCAGGCGGCCGCCGACTGGGACGGCTGCGTCGCCGTCGGCCGCGAGCAGGTGAAAGACGGCAGCCACGCGATCGACGTTTGCACGGCGTTCGTCGGCCGCAACGAAGTCGCGGAAATGAGCGAGATGGTGAGCCGCATGCGGGGCGCGATCAGCGTGCCGCTGGTGCTCGATTCGACCGAGTATCCGGTTCTCGAAGCGGCGATGAAGCTCTACGGCGGCAAACCGATCCTGAATTCGATCAATTTCGAGGACGGCGACAGGCCGGCCGAGCAGCGCCTGGAACTGGCGCGAAAATTCGGCGCCGCGGTGATCGCCCTCACCATCGACGAAACCGGCATGGCCAAGGAGGTCGAGCGCAAGATCGCGATCGCCCGGCGGCTCTATGACGTGGCAACCAAGCGCCACAAGCTGCCGCCCGAGGACCTGCTTTTCGATCCCCTCACCTTCACCATCTGCACCGGCAACGACGAAGACCGCAAGCTTGGCCAGTGGACTCTGGAGGGCATCGAGGCGATCGCGCGCGAGATGCCGGAATGCCAGATCATCCTCGGCCTCAGCAACATCTCCTTCGGACTGAAGCCGGCGGCGCGGCGCGTCCTCAACTCGGTCTTCCTCGACCACGCCCTGAAGCGCGGCATGACCGGCGCCATCGTCCATACCGGCGGCATCGTGCCCTTGCACCAGATCGCGCCCGAGGAGGTCAAGGCGGCGGAGGATCTAATCTTCGACCGCCGGGCCGAGGGTTACGACCCGCTTTCCGCCTTTATCGCGCTGTTCGAGGACCGCGCCAGCGGACCGCAAAAGAAGCGGGCCCGGCCCGAGGCCGTGGAGGAGCGGCTCAAGCAGCGCATCGTCGATGGCGATCGCCAGGGGCTGGAGGACGATCTCGCCGAGGCGATGGCGACATATTCGCCGCTCGACATCATCAACAACCACCTGCTCGACGGCATGAAGGTGGTGGGCGAATTGTTCGGCAGCGGCAAGATGCAGCTTCCCTTCGTGCTGCAATCGGCCGAGACCATGAAGGCCGCGGTCGGCTATCTCGAGCCGCATATGGAAAAGGTGGCGGGCCAGGAGAAAGGCACGATCGTGCTCGCCACCGTCAAGGGCGACGTGCACGACATCGGCAAGAACCTGGTCGACATCATCCTCACCAACAACGGCTACCGGGTCGTCAATCTCGGCATCAAGCAGCCTCTGGCGGCGATCCTGAAGGCGGCCGACGAACACCGGGCGGACGCCATCGGCATGTCGGGGCTTCTCGTCAAGTCGACGGTGATCATGCGGGAAAATCTGGCCGAGATGAGCAACCTCGGCGTTTCGCTCCCGGTCATCCTCGGCGGCGCGGCGCTGACCCGGCGCTATGTCGAGGAGGATTGCCAGAACACCTACGCGAGCGGCGCCGTCGCCTACGCCAAAGACGCATTCGCCGGATTGCACCTGATGGACAAGGTGACCCAGGGCACCTTCGCCGACCACGCCGCGGAACAGGCGGCGAAGCGGACGCTCCGGCCGCAAAGCCGCAAGCGCATCGGCCTGCCCGCCGTGACCGCCGAGACGACGCTCCGGCCGCTCGACTACGAAGAGGTCAAGGTTCGGCGCGAGGACTTGGCGGCGCGGGTTTCGGTGCCGGTGCCGCCGTTCTTCGGCCCGCGCCTGATCGAGCGCATCGACCCGCGCGCGCTCGTCCCCTTCCTCAACGAGACCATGCTGTTCCAGTTCCATTGGGGATTCCGCAAGGCGGGCCGCAACCGCGAGGAATTCCAGGCCTTCGCCGAGCGCGAATTGCGCCCGGTGCTGAAACGGATGCTCGACATTTGCTTTGCCGAGAACATCCTCGAGCCCAAGGCGGCCTACGGCTACTGGCGCGCCGCGGCGGACGGCAACGATCTCATCGTGTTCGCCGAGGACGGCAAGACGGAACTGACCCGCTTCACCCTGCCACGGCAAAATAAGGCTGGCGGCATCTCGGTCGCCGACTTCTTCCGCGACGTCGGCGCGCCGGAGCGCGACGTCATCGGCCTTCAGGTGGTTACGGTCGGTCCGCGCGCCACCGAGGTCGCGCAGAAGTGGTTTCAGGACAACCGCTATCAGGACTATCTCTATCTCCACGGCGTCTCGGTGGAGATGGCGGAGGCGCTGGCCGAATATGTCCACAAGCGCGTCCGCGAGGAACTCGGCTTCGGCCATGAAGACGCGCGCGAAATGTCGGCGCTGGTCAAGCAGGGTTACCGCGGCGCGCGCTATTCCTTCGGCTATCCCGCCTGCCCCAATCTCGAGGATCAGACCAAGCTCTTGAAGCTGCTTGGGGCCGAGCGCATCGGCATTGGCCTATCGGACGAGTTCATGCTGGAGCCCGAGCAATCCACCTCGGCGCTGGTGGTGCACCACCCGGCGGCGCGCTATTTCTCGATCTAGCATTACAGTTGCTTTTTGATCTGACTTCTGACTCGACGGGCCACCATGGGTCGGAGGATCATGGATGGTTGGGCCATCGATCGAGACGACGCTGGAATTGTGGGCGACGTCGCTACGGGATGTGAAGACGCGGATACGTCCCCTGTTCAGCCAAGATCGGGTTGCGGCGACGGCGCGGCAATTTCTGGACGGCTTGTAGGGTAACGAGCCGCGCAAGACGGGCTGGATGCGGGCGGCGGCGGGTGATCCCGGCCCGTGGCGCCAGCAGGCGATTTTAGGCCGTGGTCAGTGGGATGCCGATGTCTTACGCGATATCGTGCGCGACTACGCGCTGGAAACGCTGACCGATGAAGACGCGGTGCTGGTCGTCGATGAGACCGGATCTTTGAAGCAGGGCAAGGCGTCGTGCGGGGTGGCGCGCCAGTATACCAACTCGGCGGGCAAGATCACCAATTGCCAGATCGGCGTGTTCGCCGCCTATGTCTCGCGGCACGGCCATGCCTTCATCGACCGGGCGCTTTATCTGCCGAAAGAGTGGACGGACAATCGCAAACGCCTGAAGGCGGCGCATGTGCCGGAAGATGTGGGTTTTGCCACCAAGCCACAGATTGCCCGCAGGATGATCGCGCGCGCAGTCGCTGCCGGTGTGCCGTTCAGCTTCGTCGCGGCGGATAGTGTCTATGGTGTCGGCGATATTGAAATGGCACTGCGCAAGGCCGGCAAGGGTTATGTTCTGGTGTTGCCGCCAATCATATGTTCAATTCCTGGGACAAGGTGCGGTTCGTTCGTGGGACCGCGGCGACGATCGCACAAGATACTCCCCAGACGGCATGGCGGCGCATGTCGGCGGGACAAGGCGCCAAAGGCGCGCGTCTGCATGATTGGGCCTATCTCGAGCTGGCCGACCTCGATGCCGGCAAATACAGCTGCGCCCTTTCGGGAGAGTGGCCACGGGGCCTTCTGATCCGCCGCAACATCGCCGATGGCGATCTGGCCTTCTTCTCCACCTGGTGCCTCAAAGGCACATCCATGAAGAAGCTGGTATCGATCGAAGGTCATCGTTGGGCGGTCGCGGACAGCTCCGAAACCGCCAAGAACGAACTCGGCCTCGACCACAACGAGACGCGCTCCTGGCATGGCTGGCACCG
>JAJYTL010000319.1 GCA_021793055.1 Pseudomonadota bacterium | reverse complement strand
CGCGCCCGAAGCGGTTGTTTTTGCTTTGCCGAGGCACCAGTTATAGTGTGCGAAGTTGTGGATTCGCGTAAACCAAACGGATGTTCGCGCGCGGCCGAGCCGGCCCGCCCGAACGCAAGAGATCGGCGGTGAATGACATGGTTTCCTTGACCCCTGAGGCACGGCCGCAGAGCGGCGCGGCGGCACTGATCAAGGACAGCGACGCGACGCGTTTCATGACCGACGTCGTGCAGGCCTCGCGCGAGGTGCCGGTGCTGGTGGATTTCTGGGCGCCGTGGTGCGGGCCCTGCCGCCAGTTAAGCCCGATGCTGGAAAAGGCGGTGACGGCGGCGGCCGGCAAGCTGCGCCTGGTTAAGATCAACATCGACGAGCCGGTCAACCAGCCGCTGGCGCAGCAGCTTCGCATCCAATCGATCCCGGCGGTCTATGCCTTCCACAACGGCCAGCCGGTCGACGGCTTTCTCGGCGCTCTGCCGGAAGGCCAGATCAAGCAATTTCTCGACCGCATCCTGGCTGCCGCTGGCGGCGGCGCGGCCGAGGGCGAGCTTTCGATCGAGGATGCCCTGAGGGAGGCCGAGGAACTGATCGCCGCCGGCAACGCCACCGAGGCCGAGCAGATTTTCGCCGATATCCTCGAGATCGAGCCGACCCACCCGAAGGGGCTCGCCGGGCTGGCGCGGCTCGCGATCGCGGCCGGCGATCTCGCGGCGGCCGAGGCGCGGCTCGGCGAAATCGCGTCCGAGCACGAGAACGATGCCGACGTGGCGCGGGCCCGGGCGGCGTTCAACCTGGCGCGGGAAAGCGGCGAGGCAGGCGATCTCACCGAGCTCAAGGCCAAGGCGGCGCAGAACCCGAACGACCTTTCGGCCCGCTTCGATCTCGCCGTCGCGCTCACCGGCAGCGGCGAGACCGAGGCCGCTGTGAACGAACTCCTCGAGCTGGTTCGCCGCGACCGCACCTGGAACGAAGAAGCCGCGCGCAAGCAGCTGCTCAAGCTGTTCGAGGCCTTGGGGCCGACCGACCCGTTGACGCTTCTCGGCCGCCGGCGGCTGTCCTCGATCCTGTTCTCGTGAGCCCATGGGCGTCGCCCCGCCCGCCTTCGATGATCTGCCGCGGATCATCCCGATCTTTCCGCTGGCGGGCGTTCTGTTGCTGCCGGGCGGGCGGCTGCCGCTCCACATCTTTGAGCCGCGCTATCGCGCCATGACCAAGGACGCGCTGGGCGGCGCCAAGATGATTGGCATGGTGCAGCCGCGCGATCCGGCGAGCGCAGCGGCGGCGCCCGAGATCTACCCCACCGGCTGCCTCGGCCATATCGTCGAATCGAACGCGACCGAGGACGGCCGCTTCTTCCTCACGCTGATCGGCGTCTGCCGCTTCCGCGTCACCGAGGAGCTCGATCCGGGCACGCTCTATCGCCAGGCGATCGCCGATTTCGCGCCCTTTCGCGCCGACCTCGAAGCCGCGGACGCGGACGCGCTCGACCGCACGCGGCTGATCTCGGCCTTCGCCGCCTATTGCGACAAGCAGGGCTTGGCCTGCGATTGGCCGGTGGTGGGAAAGCTCGCCACCGCCGATCTGGTGACCGCGATCGCGATGTTCGCGCCGCTCGATCCCCGCGAGAAGCAGGCGCTGCTCGAAGCCCGCAACCTCGCGGCGCGCACCGAGATGGTCTCCCTGCTGATGGAAATGGCGGCGAGCGAACCCGAGCAGCCGCAAGCCACGACCCGCCTGCAATGAACGATCACCGACACCCGTGGAGCCGCCGATGACCGAACCCAATCCCGCCCTCGCCATCGACCCGAAGCTGCTCGAAATTCTCGTCTGTCCGCTGACCAAGGGACCGCTCGCCTACGATCGCGCGGCGCAGGAGTTGATCAGCGAGAAGGCCCGCCTCGCCTATCCGGTGCGGGACGGCATTCCGATCCTCCTCGTCGATGAGGCGCGCAGCCTCGACGAGCCCGGCGAGAGCGGCGACGCTTGAGCGCGAGGCCATGAGGCGCGCCGCATGAGCCGAAGCTTCGACGCCGCCGGACGACCGGCGCCGACCGAGATTCGCCTGCTACGGGCGGAGCGCGCCCTGCTGGTCACCTTCGCCGACGGCGCGGTGTTCCGCTTTCCCGCCGAGTTCCTCCGCGTCACCAGCCCCTCGGCGGAGGTTCGCGGCCACGGCGGCGAACAGCCGCCGGTCGCCGGCAAGCGCGACGTCGCCATCGCCGGTCTCGATCCGGTCGGCAACTACGCAATTCGCATCGTCTTCGACGACCGCCACGACAGCGGCATCTTTTCCTGGGAGTTCCTCTACGACAGCGGCCGCGACCAGGAGCGTCTGTGGCGCGACTATCTGGCCAAGCTCGCGCAGTACGGCTTCCGCCGCGACGCATGAGGCGCCGGCGCGCGGCACGGCCGAGCGCGAAATCGGACGGCTAAGACGCGCTCGGCCGCGCGCGCACCCGATGCCCCGGCAGCACGATGACCACCGTGGTGCCGACGCCGACCTCGCTTTCGATCGTGAGCGCGCCGCCATGGGCCTCGACCAAGGCCTTGGCGAGCGCGAGACCGACGCCGGCGCCGTTGTTGCCGCCGCGATAGACGTCCCGGGCGCCGGCGAATGGTTTCACCACCTCGGTCCGGAGCGGCGGCGGAATGCCGATCCCGGTGTCGGAAACCGCGATGCGATAGCCCTCGTCCGAGACCGCGGCCGAAACGCTGATCGCGCCACCTTCTTCGGTGAACTTGACCGCGTTGCCGATCAGGTGAGTCAGGGTCTGGTGCAGGCGCTTCGCGTCGACCTGAAGCAGCGGCTGCGGCGCCGGCGCGCGAAGGCAGATCGGAACCCCCTTTGCCGCCGCGCGATCACGGAAGAGCGCGACGCAAGCGGCGAGCACGACGTGCGGGTCGACCGTCTCGTCGCGCAGCATGATCGTGCCGGCGCTCGCCTGCGCGATGTCGAGGATGTCGTTGACGACGCTGAGAAGGCGCTGGCCGCTCGCGTGGATGTCGGCGATATAGCTTTCGTAACGCTCCGAGCCGAGCGGACCCAGGACGCGCTCCTTCATGACCTCGGAGAAGCCGATGACGGCGTTCAAGGGCGTGCGCAACTCATGGCCCATATGAGCGAGAAATTCATCCTTGGCGCGATTCGCCGCCTCGGCCTCGCGCACCAGGGCGAGCGAGCGCGCATGTTCCCGCCGCAGCTTTTCCACATTGGCGAAATCGTGCCGAAGATCGAGCTCGCGAATATAGGCGCCGATGGTCGCGACGCAGATCGCGAACAGGAGGAAGAGCTCGCCCATGATGGTCGGGCCGAGCGGAACCGGATTGACGGCGAGAGCGACGGCTTGATAGCCGAGGAAGATGGCCAGCGACGAAATCGCGATGGCGACATAGCTGAAGGTCAACAGCGTCGAGTAGACGATCAGGGCGCAAATGCCGAACACATAGAAATCGGCCGCCGGGTAGGGCGTGAGGGCGGCGAAATAGATCAGGCTGGCGCCCGCCGCGAGAAGCGCCAGACAAATCACCTGGTGATAGACGCGAATGAAGCGCCGGGAATAGGAAAAGGCGAAGATGCCGAGAAAGATCGGCGTGATGACGAGAAACCGGACGGCTTCGATGCGGTCCGTCTGCCGCGGCACCAGAATCCGATCGGCGACGCCGAACAGGTCGTAGAACAGCACGCCCGCGAGAAGCGAGAGGCGGGCGAAGAACAGCGCGGCGCGGATTGAGCGCGCCTGGAACCGGCGCTCGTCCATTGCGTCGGAGAACCGCGGATAAAGCCGGCCCGCCGGCCCATTGCGCGACGGAAGAAGCCACCCCCTCGGCTTGACGGCCTTCGCTGCCATTCCCGCTCTCATCCACCGTCACCCCGGCACGACCGCC